>JAEWLZ010000098.1 GCA_023457295.1 Cyanobacteria bacterium OH_PDB_112 | reverse complement strand
GAATAACGTCGGACATAAGTATAAGCTTCGGGAAAACTTAAACAACCTTCATAACTATTATAAGCACCTGATTTTTTAATAATAACAGGATTAATAAAAACTATCGGATTCGGCGGCTGCTCATCTTCAGACACATCAATTACAAAAACTCTAAGATTTTCCCCGATCTGAGGAGCGGCAAGCCCGACACCGTTTGCAGCATACATAGTGTCTTTCAAGTCTTTAATTAAAGACTTAATTTTCGATGAAACCTTCATAACCTTTTTAGAAGGAGTTCTTAAAATTTCATCACCGTAAACTAAAATATTTTTAACGCTCATAGCTCACCTTTAAAAAACTGTCCCGTTTATAATATAATTTTATATGAAAATTCAATTTTTGGTAAGGGGTAATAAAAATGAGAAAAATAAGTACAAAAAAAATTAAAACGGCAGTAAAAACCCTATGCCAAAAATCGGCAGTAAAACTTGATAAAAGAACATATAATCTTCTTTTTGAAGCTTACAAAAAAGAACAAAATACAGCGTCCAAAGAAATTTTAGGACAAATCCTACAAAATCTTTCATTGGCGAATTCGACACAACGTCCGATTTGCCAGGATACAGGACAAGTAATTGTATTTTTGGAAGTAGGACAAGATGTTCATATAACTGACGGGAACTTGGAAAATAGTATAAATGATGCGATAGCAGAATGTTATACAGAAAACTATCTGCGTAAATCCATAAATTATTGTCTTGAAAGAAAAAACACCGAAAACAATACTCCTGCGATAATTCATACACGGATTGTCGATGGTGATTCAATAAAAATTGATATCTGCCTAAAAGGCGGAGGTTCAGAGAATATGAGCAGAAGCGAAATGTTATATCCGGCAAAAGGAAAAGAAGGGGTTTTAGACTTTATAAAAGAAACCGTAAAAAAAGCATCTCTTAAAGCCTGTCCTCCTTTGGTAATAGGTATCGGAATAGGCGGAAATCTCGAAGTATCTGCCATAAACGCTAAGAGGGCTCTTTTGTTAAAAACCGAACAAACCCAAGTTGAAAAAGATTTTTTAAACGCTGTAAATTCTTTAAATATAGGGGCTTCAGGACAAGGCGGTAATACTACGGCAATAGACTTAAAAATAATAGAAACACCCTGTCACATTGCTTCACTGCCCGTATCTGTCGCATTAAATTGTCACGCAGCGAGGCATTCTTCGGCAATTATCAAAGATGAAATTAAATATGATTTTGATGATTATGAAACCCCTGAATTTGAGATTTCAAAAGAGACAAAGGAAGTTTTCGCTGATGATGCAGAAACTTTGAGAAATCTTAAAAAAGGTGAAAAAATACTCCTTACGGGGAAAATTTATACTGCTCGTGACGAAGCCCATAAAAGACTTCTGGCGGATGATAAAAAACCTTTTGATATAAAAAATTCGATTATTTTTTATGCGGGACCTTGCCCTGCAACCCCAAATGAAATTATAGGACCTGTGGGGCCAACGACTTCAGCCAGAATGGATACTTACACTGAAGAATTGCTTGAAATGGGGCTTTTAGCCACGATTGGAAAAGGAGAACGTTCGGATGAAATAATTCAAGCTATCCAAAAACACAATGCTGTATACTTTGGCGCAACAGGCGGTGTAGCATCACTTTTGGGCAAATGCGTAAAGTCGTCAAAACTTATTGCTTATCCTGATTTAGGGACTGAAGCAATTTATGAACTTTTCGTTGAAAAAATGCCACTTTTTGTCCTTTGTGGTAAAATAGATGAGGATTTTTCGTAAAATTCATAACTAGTAAATGAGGAAAATATGAAAGAAAAACTGGAAAATATTAAAATTCAAGCACTTAAAGAACTTGAAACAGTAAACAATCTTGAAAAACTGGAAGAAATAAATATAAAATTCTTAGGTCGCAAAGGCGAGCTGAACGAAATAAAAAAAAGCTTAAAAGACCTCCCGAATGAACAAAAACCAATCATCGGAGGACTGGCAAATCAGATAGCACAACAGCTTGAAGCAATAATTAAAGAAAAGCATGAGGCCCTCTACGAACAAGCTATAAATGCAAAACTGGAATCCGAAAAAATCGACATTACACTGCCCGGAAATTTTATTCCGCAGGGCAAAGTCCACCCTCTTACGGCAACAGTAAATGAAATCGTAGAAATCTTTCAGGGGCTCGGTTTTTCACTCGTAGAAAAACAAAACTCACCAGAAGTTGAAACCGAATACTACAACTTCGACATGCTAAATTTTCCTCCTGACCACCCGGCAAAAGATATGCAGGACACATTCTACACGCAAATTGCACCGAATGTCGTGCTTCGTTCACAAACTTCCAATTCTCAAATCCATGAAATGGAAAACAAACGACCTCCTATGCGTGTAATTTCACCGGGAAGAGTGTACAGAGCAGAAACCGTAAGCAGCCGTAAAAACAACCTTTTCCACCAGATAGAAGGTATGGTAGTCGATAAAAATATTACCTTCGGTGACTTAAAAGGTGTTCTGAATGAATTTATAAGAATTTACTTCGGGCAGGCACGTCCGACTAGATTCAGAACAAGTTATTTCCCTTTTACAGAGCCGAGCGCAGAAATAGATGTCCAATGCATAATCTGTCAGGGCAAGGGTTGCAGAACATGTTCAGGTTCTGGATGGCTTGAAATTTTGGGCGCGGGAATGATTGACCCAAATGTCCTAAACAACGTCGGTATCGACCCTGAAGTTTATACAGGATTTGCCTTTGGAATGGGCGTAGAGCGACTCACAATGCTGAAATACGCAATCAATGACATTCGTTTGTTCTTCAATAATGATGTCAGATTTTTGAACCAGTTTTAAGGAAAGAAGGAAAAAATGCTAATATCACTAGAATGGCTTAATGAATATATTGACCTCAAAGACGTAACTCCCGAACAAATAGCACATGAGCTTACTATGAGCGGGCTTGAAGTTGAGGCTATCGAAAAAATCGAGGCAAAATTTACAAACATAGTAACCGCTGAGATTTTGGAAATAAAAAAGCACCCTGATGCTGATAAATTGAGCCTTGTTACTATTTTTAACGGGACAGAAAAACGCGAAGTCGTCTGTGGAGCGCAAAACCTTATAAAAGGCGCCATAATTCCTTATGCAAGTGTAGGGTCAAAAGTTTTAGACAGAAAAACCGGCGAACAATTTGAGCTTAAACCTGTCAAAATTCGCGGCGTCGAATCTCAAGGAATGCTTTGTTCCGATGATGAACTGGGTGTTGCAGATCAAAAACTTCAAGAAGAAGACGGTATTTTAATGCTTCATAAAATCTTCCCTGAAGTTAAAGCAGGGACTGATGTGCGCGAAGTTTTAAATATCAAAGAAGATATTGTTTTTGATGTAGCCCCAACCGCCAATCGTGGTGACCAAATGTCGGTTTTGGGAGTAGCAAGAGAATTATCCGCTATTTTCAATAAAAAACTTACCTTTTCTAAAATTGAAACAGATAAAGACCTCTCAAATCCTGAATTCGAAGTAGAAATTATCGATAAAGATACCTGCAAATACTATGCGGCAGCTACTTTACGCGATATAAAAATCAAACCTTCTCCTGATTGGATAAAAAACAGGCTCATAGCATCAGGTGTTCGCTCTATAAACAACGTGGTTGATATTACAAACTACGTTATGCTCGAATACGGACAACCCCTTCATGCTTTTGACCTCAATAAACTTAACGGCTACCTTTGTGTAAGACGAGCAAAAGAGGGCGAAAACATTGTCACGCTTGATGAAGTCGAGCGTAAGCTTACAAAAGACTCTGTACTAATTGCCGACCGTGAAAAAGGTGTGGCATTGGCAGGAGTAATGGGCGGAAACAACTCGGAAATTGATGATAACACCGTAAACATTGCCCTTGAATCAGCATATTTTACCCCGGCGACAAATCGTCGTTCGTCCCGCAGTGTTGGGCATAGAACCGATGCCTGCGCAAGATTTGAACGAGGAGTCGATATAGAAAATGTAAAACCTGCTCTTATGCGAGCTATCGGACTTTTGATAGAACTTGCAGACGCACAGGTAATCGGAATAGCTGAAACTGGCAACGACAAATTGCCAGAGATGCCTATTACACTACGTTTTTCTGAAATAAAAAGGATTTTAGGCATAGAAATAGAGCAAGAAAAATGCATAGAAATTTTGAGCAATCTCGGTTTTGAACTTCAAGGTAAAAATGAACTTGCGGCGAGATTTTTGACTCCTTCATATCGTCAGCAAGATGTAACCCGCGAAATCGACCTTATTGAAGAAATTGCAAGAATTTATGGTTATGACAGAATTCAGGCAACACTTCCCGCAAAAACTTTTGCACCTACAATAAGTGAAGAATCAAAGAATCTTGCAAAAATAAACAAAATCCTTCTTGGACAAGGCTTGAATGAAATTGTAACTTCATCTTTAATTGGCGAACCAATGCTAAATTGGGCAGGTCTAAGCTACGATAATGAAAATGCGGTAAAAGTTTCAAACCCACAATCAGAAGACCATACAATGCTTCGGCAATCACTTGTGCCAAATATGTTACAGGTTATTAAAAATAACTTCGATAACGGACAAAAAAATCTTATGCTTTATGAAATCGGAAGAACGTATATTCGCACAACCGAACCTAACGAAAAAAGTGCGGGGGTTGAAGAACGCAGAGTATTACAAATAGGGCTTTCAGGAAATTTGAATCCATCAAAATGGTCGGGACAAAAATCTCTTGATTTTTATTCTCTAAAAGGAATTTTAGAAAACATATTCCAAGAATTAAAAATCGAAGGACGAATTCAATACCGAGAAGTACAAAACACAAGCTGGCTTCACCCGGGTAAAGCAGCTCAAGCTATAATTTTAGGCAAAGAGCCTATGACTATTGCAACTTTCGGAGAACTTCATCCCAACAGAAAAGATAAATTCAAACTCAATCAGGATGTATATTTGGCGGAACTTGACCTTGAGCTTCTATTGAGCATTATCAATAACTCAGTTTCCAAGTTCAAACAACTGGCGCAATTCCCTGCGGTATACCGTGATATGGCATTTGTTATTCCCGATTCGGTTTCTCATCAGGAAATAGCAAAAATTATCAAAAAATCTGCAAGCAAATTATTCACAGGATGTGACATTTTTGATGTCTACAAAGGCGAACACGTCAAAGAAGGCTGTAAAAGTGTTGCTTACAGAGTAAACTTACAGGATGAAACTGCGACCTTAACCGACGAAATTGTCGACAAAGAAATTGCAACAATCAAAGAAGGACTCAAAAAATCTTTTGCAGGACTGGAATTTAGAGAGTAAAAAACTAGCCCCTAGCCAGTTAACTAAAAGTTCAGCCCAATTTTGACGCCAAGCCTTAGATTATCAACATTTTTAGATAGAACTAAATCTTTAACATTTTTAGCATCTTTTTGGACGTCTATATCAAATTTGGTTTTTTCGTTTAATTTCAAAGAATAGCCCAATCTTCCGTAAACATTTTCATGAGCATGTTCTTCAGGAAGTTCAGATATTTTAACAGCCTCTTTGTTACCACCCAAAGTAGCAGACAAAGTGCCTTTTCCTTCTGTTTGACTTAGAGTGGCTTCTCCTGATAAAACTTTTTTCGTATAATTATCTGCTTCTACTTTAAAAGCTGAAGCATTTCCGGAAACTTTCATATCTCCTTTGCCATAATCCCCTTTAAGATTTGCTCCCAAAACTGTTTGGGATAAATATCTATACTTCTTGTTATAAACTCCACGATCATTTTGAAATCTTTTTCCTGCATTAAGCATAACATCAAGATTTCCGTCTTTACTCTCTATTTTTGCCTCAGTTCCTACCGAACCACCAAAAACAATATTTTTTCTTTTAGATTCAGCAGAATAAAGTTCTACATTTTTTAGCTCTTTAGAATACTGCCCCCCAAGCCGATTATCCTCTTTTTCCCAGACTTTGTTTAATTCCTTGGTACCAAAATTTGTTTCTGCTTTAATCTTATCCTCCATAAAATTATAAGAACAGCCAACAAAACCTTTTAATGAGAATTTGGGTGTCTTATCATCAACAGAAGTCTTATTCGTTAAAGCAGGTGTTGTCAAAACATTATTAACCTTTATATCTAATATCTTATAATTACATTCTTTATTAGCTTTTCCATCAACATCCAGATATAAAGCTTCAGGAGGGTTATCAACATTTATATCTTTTGTTGTCTTTAAATGAGAATAACTGCAATTCAATCCAAGCTTATTCTGAATTTTATCCTCTTTTCCAAGCGAATAATTACCCTTTAGAATTACATTTTCAGATTGATATTTCCCATATATAGGGTCATCTCCGTTAGTTCCTCCTACTTTCAGATCTACTCCTTTTTTTGAATCCACAGTGTTAAAAACCCCATTAAGACTTTCAGTAGAATTCACATCAGGATTTTCAAGCAAAAGCTTTCCGGCAGAAAATTCGTTGTAAGCAATATGT
>JAEWLZ010000097.1 GCA_023457295.1 Cyanobacteria bacterium OH_PDB_112 | reverse complement strand
CCTTTCTTCGATTCTTTATATGTGAAGATATTATGATGGCAATAGACGTTTGCTGAAGTAGATTGGTAAATATACTTGTATTATAACATATCAAAAAAACAAGCCGGAGGACCGACTTGTTTGAGGTGGTGGGGGAATAAAGGAAGATTTTGCGACTTTTTTCCTGATCAAATGTTAATTGCTTTAATACTTGGTCTGGTCTTTTAGATAATAAACCTGCTTCATGTTCTCGCCAAAGATGCCAACCTTCTGCGTGTCGGGATAGAAGCAGACTTCGGGGTAGTGGAAGGTATCGAAGTCGAGGTACAGGAGGGGCTCGGTTTCGGAGAGGTTCGTGAGCTGGTGCGCGCCCGTCTCTCCTGTCGGGAAGAAGATGGAATCGCCCGCAGTGACTTCTTGCTCGCCTTCGGGCGTGCGGAGAAGACCACGACCGCTGAGGATGAAGAAGCATTCTTCGTTGATCGTGTGGTAGTGGTAGGGGAAGCCTGCTTTCTTTGGCGGCAGCTTGATAAGGTTCGCATAGCAACCCTTCGCATCGGGACGAGGGGTGAGTTCGATCTTATCAAAATCGTAGATTTCGTGATCCGGTCTACGCGTCCAGACGGCGTCCGGGGAATTGGTGTGGCGGATGATGGGCATGTTGGTTATCTCCTTATTCGGACTGGTTTGACACTATTATACGTTCGAAATGTGTTTCTGCAAACAAAAACAAGCCGGAAAACCGACTTGTTCTTGGTATTGCTTCAGCATTGAACCTCTTGAAACAGGATTTCCTCAACAACTTCTTGAATCTTATTCTTAATTGTTCTTGCATTCTCATCTGATGACATAATTACGTTACTGGCTAAATGATACACATCATCAAATGTGATACTCTTTGGAAGGTCATGCAAATGCGCGTTAATTTCATTTACAGTAACTTCGTAAATGGTCTTTTCATCAAAATCATCAAACTTAATGAACTTGTCAATTCTATAGAATATTGGTAATCCTAAACTGTTTTTAATTTCACCTAAGTTTTTATAATTCGAAGTGAGAATAATTAAAAGACCCGAAATATCCACCTCATAAGTTGAATCTATAAATATTGTATTATCGAATAATGTATAAAATGCAGAAAGAAAGTGATCAGGACATTTATCTATCTCATCTAGGAATACTAAGTTTGACTCTCTTTCTAAAAGATCAAAACCCAAACATCTTCTATTAGGTTTATCTCCGAAAAAGTAGAAGCTGTAAGTATCATTTCTAAACATAGACAAGTGTTTTTCTACGAATTTTCCTTCATAAAAACTTGCAGATATTTCCCTTACAAGTTCAGTTTTTCCAAGACTGCTATTTCCATACAGCATGATTACATAAGGTTTCTTTCGGTCAACACTTGTCAGATACCACATACTTTTTGAAACTTCGCTTATTGCGTTATCTTGACCGAATATTCTTGACCTAATGGTTTCAATATTTTTCGAGAATGCATGTGGCTCGCGTTTTATTGTGTAAGTCTCTTGCTCGATATTTAAAGCCACAATATTTATCTGAGCTTGGCTTTTTAAGTCTGACAATAATTTCGTTGGAGGGTTGTGCAAAAATATTGTTGAGTTTTCGGAAGTAAGTTCCTCGATTAATGAACCCAACCTATCGTGAGCTGTTTCGATAATTCCATTATAATTATCATTTTTTAATACTAATATTTCGGATTTGTCTTCATCGGTAAAAGGCAAACCGCGTTGTCTTTTTTCATCCGAGAGTTTGACTTTGTCAAGGAATTGATCAGCTTCTTTGTTAAAATAACTTTCTGATATTTTTGTAGTGACTTTGGAATCAAAAAAAGCTTTTGAACCAATATATATGTAATAGTTTCTACCCATTTTGAGCACCTTTGCTTATTGAAGCATATACAACATCATAAAGAACAATTTCGCCATTTCCATTCTTTGTATTTGATTTATATTCATCGGATGACATTTCGTTCTTGTTTGATGGAAACACATCACGCAAAAGCTTGCTTGACTTAACATTGACAACCAGCTTTTGCATCTCATTGAGTTGCTTTAAAAAATCAAATCTCTCTTTTTGAAAGCCGCCTACCTCAATGCAATACAAGTCCATCTTTGATAATAATAAATCATTTCGCTTGTAATTGCTTACAAATGCTGAATTATTGAATCGAATATATGTTTTAGTATCAATTTTATATGTATCATAACCATCGAAACTGTCAAGCACACTTTTAAATGCCTTTGGATCTACACCCTCAATAGACCCATTTTGAATTAGAGCATACCCGCCAGCTACACGAAAAAATGTTGAAGAATTCTCAATATCATAAATCGCTGTATTATAGATTCCTTTAAAACCATCCTTTATTTTCTCAAACTCCGAAATTTCTGTTGATGTTATTGTTGTTTCATTATCTTTTCTCACTAAAAATGATGCCCTGATTTTTCCTGAAACGAGAAAGCTAAGCCTATCCCAAAATGGCATACTAAGGCCAATTTTTGCTTCCCCATTAATTTCGCCATTTGCTTCAAACGAACTAGTTAATCCAATTTGAGTAGTTTTCGATCCTTTATTTTGTTCTTGAAGGATGTTGCGTATCGTCTCTCGATCAAAGTATATAATTTTCCTAATTTCTTGTTTCATATACCCTCTAATAGTACCTATAGAAATAGTTATTACTAATATTATCACTACAGTTAAAAAAAGGCTATAAAAAAATCAAAGCCATTTCTGGCTTTGATTCTGGTGCAGGAAACAGGACTTGAACCTGCATGAGTGTGACCTCACACGGACCTGAACCGTGCGCGTC
>JAEWLZ010000096.1 GCA_023457295.1 Cyanobacteria bacterium OH_PDB_112 | reverse complement strand
ACCACTGGTCTGCAAGGGAACTGGAAAGGCAGAAATCAACATTATTATTTGAAAGGCTTGCCCTGAGTAAAAACAAAAAAGAGGTTATGAAAATGGCTAAAAAAGGGCAGGAGTTACAGACTTATGGAGATATGATAAAGGATCCGTATATACTGGAATTTACAGGGCTGCCGGCAGACAGGAAAATGTATGAAAACAGCCTTGAACAGGCGCTTATTGAAAATTTATCCAAATTTCTTCTGGAACTTGGAAAAGGTTTTACTTTTGTAGCCAGTCAAAAGCGCATCAGTTTTGAAGGGGAACATTATTACATTGACCTGGTATTTTACAATACTATTCTTAAATGCTATATGTTGATTGATTTGAAGATTGGACGGCTTAAACATCAGGATATAGGGCAAATGCAAATGTATGTAAATTACTTCGACAGGGAACTTAAAGAGAAGAACGATAATCCGACAGTAGGTTTGATACTGTGTGAGGACAAAAAGGATACAGTTATTAAATACACGCTGCCTGAAAATAATAAACAGATATTTGCGTCCCGTTATAAGTTATATCTGCCGACGGAAAAAGAACTTAGAAATGAACTTAACAGGGACAAAAAAATCATCGGGCAGTATCGAATTAAATGAATAACCCGGCACCGTGCCTTGACTAATCTGTCAGCCGAAAGTTTACTGAAGGCTGATGACATTGACATTAAAAACGCCAATAAAATATAGCACAAGTGCTGTTTGTGCGGGAATAATAAGAAAAGCGGTTTTTCTGCTGAAATAGCAGACGCAATGCCGTTTTATCCTTCTTTCCGCCTTCCGTCCCTCTGATTTTATGTACTTAAATACATTTTTTATTTTAAAAAAAATGTATTATAAGTGATAAAAATGAAAAACGGGGATGGTTTTTTGTTTTTGACTTCGGCAAGCAAGTGAGTTGAGAAAAACAGTTATATTACAATAATTAAATGATATAGTAAAAGTGTTGACAGGATTAAACGGGAATTATAAGGCGGAGCTTAAGGCCGCGCAGGAAAAAAATAAATAAGGAGTAAAATTAATGGACATCAAAGAGAAATCAAGAATTCACGGCGCTGCAGCCATTGTACTTTTTACAGGCGCGTTCCTGGCGGGCGGGTATGCTGTATTTATGGACTCGGTATTATTTGGTTTAATATACGCCGCGGTTATTGTTGTATTTTTTATCGTAATACCCGCGGTTTACTGCTCTAAATGCCCGTGCAGGGAAAGGTGCATGCATGTGATACTTGGGCCCATCTCCAAAATCCTTGTACCAAAGCCAAACAAATCCGCCTACACAGTGACTGAGGTTGTTTTGACGCTTTTCGCGGCGGCAGCGGCGGTTATAATTCCGCAGCCATGGCTTATAAAAAACATTTCTCTTTTGATTTTTTACTGGGCAGCCGTAATAATCGCGGCCGCGGAGATATTCCTTTTTGTGTGCAAAGGCTGCGGCAATGAAAAATGCCCGATGAAAAATATGCCGGGGCGAAAATAAAAGCAGGCCGGGGATTCTTTTAAGCCGTTGCAGCCGGCTAAAATTACTGTCTTTTTGTTTTAATCTTTTGACGGGGCAAAAACGTGTTTATATGCCGCCATATCTCTGATATAATTGGTTCAGGTGAAAAAAATGGATGAAAAAACAAAGAAAGCCGTAAAAGAGATATTGTGGGATTACAATATTACAGAGGAAGAATTTATAAAAATGCTTGATTCTGAAATTAAGCCCGGAGGGTTTGACCGCATCTGGGCGGAGCGCAGGGCCATTGAAGGCATGGGATATTATGACCTTATGGAAATAGTGGGGCTTAACAGAATAGCCAGGGACTGGGACAGGCTGAAAAATACGCTTAGGAATAAAACCCGGGTAAAGGGGATAGAATATGTCATACGAAAGTATAATATACCCGCTGCAGAATAAGGTGCTTAAAGCGTTTGAAAAGGCGGGCACGCCTTTTTACCTGACCGGCGGAACCGCGCTTTCAAGGTTTTATTTCAGCCACCGCTACTCCGATGACCTTGATTTTTTTGTAAATGATGACCCAAAATTTCATGAGTATTTAAAAATTATTTTTGAGGCGTTAAAACGCGAAGGCGTGGAATTTGCAGTTAAGATGAATGATGAAAGGTTTGCCCGAATTATTGCCGAAGGTGTTTTAAAGGTGGAGTTTGTAAACGACATCCCGTTTTACCTTGGCGAGCCTGTGAAGATAAAAGGCGCCCCATACTCCAGAATAGACAATCTGATGAATATTCTTTCAAATAAAATTACGGCTTTTAAAGACAGGGATGAGGCAAAAGACATAACAGATATACGTGAAATAGCAAACAACATCAAACCTGACTGGAAATTAATCTTTGAAGCCGCGGATTCAAAAGCGGCAGGCGTTTTTCCCCCTGTTATTGCGGAAAAAATGGACAGGTTTAACCTTGTCCTGCTTGATGGCATAAAATGGATTAAAAAACCCGATAAAGAATTATTCGCGCAGGATATTCAGAAAATAATCAAAGATATGCTTGAAGTAAAGTAGCGGCCTGCCCGCGCAATAAAAATTGCCTGTTTTTTTGAATTTTTCATAAACAAAAAAACAATTGTAATTTTTTAAAAACGCGCGCCGGTTTTAAAGATTCAGGAGGATGTTGTACCATTCGTAAACAGGCTTTTTCGCGCAGCCGCATGCGGAAATTATATTAATTAATATTGTGAAAGCGCAAAGCGTCTTTTTCATATCCGCCCTCCGGTGTATTTTAAGTTTTATTTTTAGC
>JAEWLZ010000095.1 GCA_023457295.1 Cyanobacteria bacterium OH_PDB_112 | reverse complement strand
GGTTGATTCATAATACTGGTCGAGTGCCTTTTTCGGGTTGCAGTCGCCCAGCCTCGCATAAAGTGACAATAGCTGCTGCCGACTGAAAATCGCATCCCTGTGAAGCAAGAGAAATGTATTCACCTTAAGCTTGCCCTTGGTGCTTACACACGCCTTTGCGCTTTCATACTGCTGCACCAAACGATCATTCAATCTGTCCAATGCGCTGCCGTAAGACTCCTTTACTCGTTGTAGCAGGTCACACCATGCCAGCAAGCCTCGCTCAATGCCATGCCCTTTCAAGTCCAGGCACCGCAATTCAAGTCGGAAGGGAATTGCGCAACTGCGCTTTTGCTCCTTTTTGTTGTAATGTGTGATTTCAAAGCGTCCGCGCTTTGCGGTCGCTCCTTTGTATACGCCATACTGTCCTGCTTGGCGAAAGTCGCGGTTTCTTGCAGCGCATTTCCACATGGCATCAAAGGCCGCAATAAGCAAATTGCATTGCTTGACCCACATGCTCTCTGGTTGAACGTCTCGTGATGCATCGAACTTAAAATCGGCTCGCTGCCAGCCCAGCAGGTCGAAAGCAATCCCTGCGCCGTTACAAATGCTCTGTATACTCGCCATCAACTCTGTCAGGGTTTCACACCCGCCTAAATCGTAGATGCGCCCCGTTTGGGTAGAGTGAAGATAGCCGCGCCTGCTGTTGATTGCGATCCATTCTTGGGTTTTATCCCTGCTTACACGCCGCTTGGATACGCGCGTATCGTCAATAGGCCTGTCCAAGTCCGCAGGGTTGGTGATAATGGCTTCCACGGTATCAATGTTCCCAATAGTATACTCACTCACGTGCCAGACCACGCTCCTTATCAATGATCGGATACCAGTATTCCCCGTGTCACGCTTTAGAAACGGGGAGATGAACAATCTATCTACCAGTTAAAACCGCGCTTTGTAACCTTTGATTCATAAGGCTTGTAGAATGCCTAAAGCGTGACATTATGCCTTGCCTTCTGCTGGCGCTCTCTGGCTGCACGCTTGGCTGCAATCTTCGCACAGGCCACGCAAACCCTCTGTCGGTTGCTTGTGGGTATATACTACCTGTGACATACCGTGCATACCTTGGCCGCTCCCTGCTGCACCCCCAGCGTTGGTGGGAAGGTATTGAACTGCTTGCACATGCTCATGCCCTTGTCAGCATGGTACAGCGGGTTATCAATGGCAATACAATGCCCTGCATTGCGAGCGCAGCACATGTCGCGCTCGCCTGTTTGCGGGTCATCATGTATCAAGCTGCAATACGCTCTGACGTGGATCGTAATACCCCTCCTTAACTGGTTAATCTCCAATGGATACCTCCTTCTTGCCCATAAGGCAAATTTATCACACCCACACAGCCCCGCTGTATAGGTGCAAGAAACACACTCATCCAGTTATACTGGCATGAGATGATTATTCCCGTTTAACCTCTCTTTTGGACTACGATTTTTGAATCATCCAATTCAAAGCTATTGACAAACGCCACATGCTGTGTTATTATTGCGGCGTTGGTAGCGATCTTGGGGAAAGCTAATGCCGCAAATAGACAATCGCTGTGGTTATGGCAAAGTAATCCGCAGCAGATTATAATGTTTTGGTGTTGATTTGTCAACGCCTTTTTTTGTTTTCGGCTCTTGGCGCGAACCAGGCTTTGCGTCTCGCTTTTCCGTTGCAATATATTGCCGATAAATCCGAATAAATTCTGAATAAACGCGACAAATCCTCGTTAAATTCTGTAAATGAATGATTTCTGCTCCCTTAGGCGCTTGTATCTCTGATATACAAACAAACGTTCCAATTTCCAAACCGAAGTGATTTTCAATAAAACGTGCTATGGCCTTTGAGAATGAACTAGGTCGATTCTAGTAAATGCAACGTGCTGTATCGGGTGAAAACAGCCCCCCTGTGCGCTTTGGCGCATTGATTGATGTTCTTCCACTGCCGCCTTGTAGAAACGCTCTACGGGGCGATTTGGTGGCTTAAATCAAATGCTAGTGTATCGGCACATGGAATCGTCAAGCAAGGCTGATGTTCGTCAGATCGCTGCCGCAAAACAGCACTGTGTCACTCTCGGGGATGAAAGCCATCTCGATTTGCTTGTCGGGGCTTTGCGGATGAGGTACGTTCCGTTTCAGAACATACCGGCATGTGTACTGATTGTCATGCGTCAAATGCTTCGTTCCCTTGCCGCCCGTATTAATGTGCTCTTGCTTATGCCTGTTACCCGCTCAACCTGCGTGTAGCTGTTACCCTGCTGTAAAAGCTCCATGGCATGGTTCACTTGATCGTGCGTGTACTTCTTGGGTCTACCATCTACCTTGATACCCTTTGCCCTTGCTATGTCTTTGCCTGTCTGTGTGCGCTCCACAATCATATCACGCTCAAACTCTGCAAAGGCAAGTAGCATTGTTATCATCAGCTTGCCCATGGGGGTGTTATCCGCCTTGCCCATGTTCAGAATGTCGATGGTGATACCGCGCTCATGCAAGCCCTTGATGATTGCCCCACCCTCTACGGCTGTACGGGCGAACCTGTCCAGCTTGGTAACAATCAGGGTATCACCCGCTTGCAGTTTGGGCAAGAGCTTTGTGAACTCTGGACGTTCCATTTTGGTTCCTGTGAAGCTGTCAATAATGACTTGCTGTGCTCCGGCTGCTTCCAGTTTCTCCTGCTGGTCACTCAGACTGTTACCGTCCTTCTTCTGATGTTGGGTGGATACTCTGGCGTAGCCGTAAATCATCGCTTCTACCTCCGAACTTATGACCATTTATAATGACACCGCTCAACAC
>JAEWLZ010000094.1 GCA_023457295.1 Cyanobacteria bacterium OH_PDB_112 | reverse complement strand
AGTTAAACCCGCAAAATCGGTAACAAAAAAAGAGATACAGACTGTTTTAAATTCATTTGATTTTGCTGTAAAAGATACAGTACCGCCTAAAACAGATACCAAATTTACTGAAATGGCGCAAAGACTTGGTGATGAAATATTTAACAAACCTGAATTGGTTGAAAAAATGAAAAATATGTGTCAAAAAATCGACAGAATAGATCCGTCGGAAATAAATACTAAAAATTGGTATAAAGGTTGTAATTATGATGAACAATCAAAAAAAATTATTAAAAATGGCTTTGATAACCAACCAGATGAATGGGGCACATGGTTTACTTTGTCTAAGAGCGAAGGCTGCCAATATGCTAACAATTTAGCACAAGAAGAGTTCAAGCCAAATACAAGCCCAAAAGGAATCGTATTTACTGTCAAAACAAATGTGAAAAATCCTGTAACAACTGAAAGCTTGTCAAATTTCGATTCCTCAATATACAAATTAATACAAAAATTCTTATTAGCTGAAAAAGAGATAAAAATCCCTGATTATCCATGTGATATGAATAAAGCTGAAAGCAAATTATTTATCAAATTAAGAGATAATGTATTAGAAAAAAGGGCTTTAAACGAACTTGCGGACTTCCCTACGGATTTTGATGCAAAGGTAACTGGCTATAGAAGATATGCCGAAAAAGACCCTAAAAGTTGTTTTATGCAAGTAACTAACAGACAAGATACAATAGAAATAGTGGACCACCAAATTACAAAAAGCCAAAGTTAAATACTTTGGCTTTTTAGTTAATTTTAAATTGTAATTTTATACAGCGGCTTTTGCTGTTTCAACAATTTTTGTAAAAGCTGCTGTATCACGAACAGCGATATCAGCTAACATTTTTCTGTTTACAACAATATTTGCTTTTTTCAAAGCATTTGTAAGTTTTGAATAGCTTAAACCGTTCATTCTAGCTGCTGCGTTGATTCTGATAATCCATAAACGACGCATATTTCTTTTTAGATGACGTCTGTCTCTGTATTGATAGCACAAAGCTTTCATAACAGCCTGATTAGCGACTTTGAACAGTCTGCTTCTAGCTCCTTTGAAACCTTTTGCCAGTTTAAGGATTTTTTTATGTCTTTTGCGAAGTACGTTTCCGCGTTTTACTCTAGCCATTTTTTATCTGCTCCTATCTGGAATATTTTAAATATGGTAACTCTGCTTTAATTTTGTCCAAATTTCCTTTGAACACTTCTGTCATTTTTGACATATTGTTTTTAGATTTTTTTGATTTATGTTCCAACAAGTGGCTTTTTCCGGCTTTTCTTCTTAAAATTTTGCCGGTTGCCGTAACTTTATATCTTTTTGCACCTGCGCGGTGTGTTTTCATTTTAGGCATGGTTTTCTCCTTTTGAACCCGATTTTATGGAGTTAATATCATTAACACGTTATTGCCTTCTCGAGAAGGCTTTTTCTCGACTGTCATTGGAAATCCTTCCAAGTCAGTCAAAATTCTTTCCATCAGCCCCATAGCCAAATGGGCATGCTGAATCTCTCGACCCCTTAACATTATCACGATCTTAACTTTATTTCCAGCTTCTATGAACTTTTTTATACTTTTTATTCTTACAAGATAGTCATGCTGGTCGATTTTATAACGCAATTTTAATTCTTTTAGGGAAACTACATGCTGTTTTTTCTTAGCTTCTTTGGCTTTTTTTTCTGACTGAAACTTGTATTTTCCGTAATCCAATATTTTAGCGACCGGAGGGTCTTGATTCGGGGAAATAACAACTAAATCCAAATCTTTGTCTTTAGCCATTTGAAGTGCTTTTGCAGTAGCTATTGCTCCTAAATTGTTACCTTCATCATCAATAAGAAGAACTTCTTTTGAGCGAATTCTTTCGTTAATTGGCAATTGTTCCATAAGTTTTTCGTTAATGATTCTTTCTCCTAAATAATTTACGTCATTTTTTATTATCACATAAATTCAATATTTTTCAAATAAAAATCCAAATTTTAATCTCCTCTTGGATTTTTGGGCAATTCAAAAGGTTTGAACTCTGTTCCGCTTTTCTTTTTGAAAAGCTTCACGTCATCGCCTTTTTCATCAGGCGAGTTTTACTCCCTCCCAAAATCCGCTTTTTCAAATAAAAATCCTTATTTTAATTCATTTTATAAAAAATTTCACATACTTTTCAAACCCTGCTATAATTTTTTTATGGAAATAAATAATATAAACACCTATATAGAACACACTCTCTTAAAGCCAAACGCAACAAAAGAAGAAATTAAAACTCTTTTAGATGAAGCTAAAGAATACTCATTTAAAGGAATTTGCATCAATCCTTGCAATGTTGCGTTCGCTAAGGATTACCTTAAAGAATCACCTATCAATATTGTAACTGTTATCGGCTTTCCTTTGGGTGCTAATGCAACAAAAGTAAAAGCTTTTGAGGCAGAACAAGCTGTAAAAGACGGGGCTGATGAAATTGATATGGTAATAAATATCACAGAACTAAAAGAAAAAAATTACGATTTTATCAAAAATGATATTAAAGAAGTTGTAAAAGCTTCCGGCACAAAACCGGTTAAAGTTATTTTGGAAACAGATTTGATTTCAAAAGAAGAAATAAAAAAAGCATGTCAGATTTCCATAGAAGCAGGCGCAAAATTTGTTAAAACTTCAACAGGTTTTGTGAAAGACGGCGTGGGGGCTAAAGCCGAAGATGTAAAACTTATGTACGAAACGGTGAAAGATTTTGGACTGCAAGTTAAAGCATCAGGCGGAATACGTTCTTTAGAAGACGCCCAAAAAATGATAGAAGCAGGGGCTGTACGTCTTGGCACAAGCGCAGGCGTGAAAATCATGCAGGGACTAAAATCGGAAAATCTTTATTAGGAAAAAATCAAATGGTTCATATATATCCAGGAGCAATTCATATTCATACAACACACTCTGACGGAACAGGAAGTCTTGAAGAAGTGGCTTATGCTGCCAAACAAGCAGGATTATCATGGATTTTGGTGACAGATCATAATAATATGGAAGCCGAAGAAGGTTTCTATGACGGCATTTGTGTAATTACAGGAACAGAAATTTCGCCCGACGATGCAAACCATTACCTTGCTTTCGACATCCAAAAACCAATTTCTTGTGAACTTCATCCGCGTCAATTTGTTCAAGAAGTCAAAAATCAGGGCGGATTCGGTTTTATTGCGCACCCTGACGAAAGCGTCGACCGCAAAAATTCATACCCTGCTCTTCGTTGGATGGATTGGGGTATAAGAGATTTTGGCGGAATAGAAATTTGGAATTATATGTCTGACTGGGTAGATTTTTACAATGCTGATGAACCCTTAGAGACCTTAAAAGCGCTGCTTTTTAGAAATAATGTTCTTTCTGGGCCAACTGCGCAAACAATGAACTGGTGGGATACCTTAAACAACGAAACGCCTCATATTATCCCGGCAATAGGCGGCGTTGATGTCCATGCATTGGAGTTTAAAAAAAGTTTTCTTACAGTAAAAGTTTTCCCTTACAAAGAAACTTTTGAGACAATAACCAATTTTTTGCATTTTGAAAATGCTTTACCTGATGATTTTCATAGCAGAAAAAGAGCGATTTTGGACGCTGTTAAAAAAGGTGAAAACCTTATTATGAATAGGGCATGGACAAAAAAGAACAAATATCCTATTTTTTGTGCCCAGAACTCTGTTCGTAAAGCTTTTTCAGGCGGAGCAATAGAACTTGATGATTACACAAAACTTATGGTAAAACTTCCGCAAAAAGCTGAAATAAATATATTTTATGACGGGCAAAAAATATGGAATACTGTTGGAGATAACCTCGAATTTGACCGTCTTGATCGTGGAAAATACCGCATTGAAGCATACTTTCAGGGTAAGCCTTGGATTTTTTCAAATCCGATTTTGATTATATAAATTAAACTAAAAAGCCCTTAACTCGATTGAATTAAGGGCTTTTTAATATTTCTATTCTTCGTCATCTACTTCATCATCAGGAACGATAATCTTGTTAACCGCAACAATAGTATCATCATCCATCATATTTTGAACCTTAACACCTGTTGCAGGACGACCTTGTTTTGGGATATGGTCTGCTTTTTGACGGGTCACAACACCGTTTGCTGAGGCAATCATAATTTCATCATCTTCATCCACAATAGTGAGTGTCGTCAGGCGGCTTGTAAGTTTTTTGAACTTAGTAGCAATCAAGCCCATACCTCCACGATTTTGAGGACGGAACTCTGACATAGGAGTACGTTTTCCAAAACCGTCTGATGTTACAACAAGCAAATCAGCATCTCTATCTTTTGGAACAATATCGCAACCGATTAAAGTATCTTCCTTACGGAGCTTCATTGAAATTACCCCGCGCGCGCTTCTTCCTAACGGACGAAGGTCAGAAATAGCAAAACGTATAGCCATACCATTGCTTGTTCCTATGATGATTTCATCTGTTGATTTGGCTTCTTTTACCCATTCAAGAACATCATCATCATCAAGCCCGATGGCAATAATACCGCTTTTTCTGATATTTTCGAAGTTACTTAACTCAATACGCTTAATATAGCCCTTGCGTGTCAACATAAGCAAGTTGCTTTCTTCGTCAAATTTGGATACCGGAACGACCGCCGTAATTTTTTCGTTTTGCTCAATAGGCAGCAAATTGACAATAGGTAAACCTTTTGCCTGGCGACCTCCTTCAGGGAAATCGTAAACATTTAAGCTGTATACAGTCCCTTTTGACGAGAAGAACAATACCTTGTCATGCATCATCGTAGTAAAGAAATGTGCCACATCATCGTTTTCTTTGGTTTTTATTCCGCCTTTGCCGCGTGTTGCACGGTTTTGACGTTCAAAAGTATCCAATGAAATACGTTTAATATAACCTTGTGAAGTAATAAATACCGTCATAGGCACATTTGGCGTCAAATCTTTAACGCTTAATTCGTCTTGGTGAGGAATAATTTGCGTTTTACGCTCATCGCCATATTGCTCTCTATCTTCTTCAAGTTCTTTTTTGATTATGGCAAGAACTTTATTTCTATCTGCCAAAATAGCTTCATACTCAGCAATTTTACGTTGAAGTTCTTGATATTCCGCCTGAATTTTTTCTTGTTCAAGCCCTGTTAACCTACGTAATTGCATTTCAAGGATTGCATTTGCCTGATCATGATCAAGTCCAAACTTGGTAATCAAGCCGTTACGAGCCTCTTCAGTTGTTTTTGAAGATTTTATAAGCTCAATAACCGCATCCAAAGATCCTAAAGCTATAATTAAACCTTTTAATATGTGCGCTCTGGCTCTGGCTTTTTTAAGGTCAAAACGAGTTCTGCGAGTGACAATTTCAACTCTATGCTCGATAAATTCGTTTAAAACCTGTTTCAAATTAAGTAAACGAGGCTGTTTGCCTACAAGAGCAAGCATATTGACACCAAAAGTAGTTTGAAGCTGAGTATGCTTGTAAAGGTTGTTTTTAACAACTTCCGGTTTCGCATCACGCTTAAGCTCAATTACTACACGCATACCGTCACGGTCAGACTCATCACGAAGATCTGAAATACCTTCGATTTTTTTGTCACGGACAAGGTCTGCTATTTTTTCAATCAAATTAGCTTTGTTAACTTGATATGGAAGTTCGGTAATAACTATTGCCATTCTTGATTGACGACCTGCGCCACCAGCTATTTCTTCAAAACCTGAAACAGCACGCATAACAACACTTCCACGACCTGTTTCATATGCCTGAATTATTTCAGATGTACCCATAATGGTTGCGGCTGTCGGGAAATCAGGACCTTTAATATATTCCATCAAATCAGAGATTTCAAGACTTGGATTATCAATCAAAGCAATTGTTCCGTTAATAACTTCTGTCGCATTGTGAGGAGGAACATTGGTCGCCATACCAACGGCAATACCGCTTACACCGTTAAGTAAAAGCATAGGCAATCTTACAGGCAAAACCATAGGCTCTTCAAGACTGCCATCAAAGTTTGGCATAAAATCAACAGTTTCAGAGTCAATATCTGCAAGCATTGCAGTTGTAACAGGAGCCATTCTTGCTTCTGTATAACGCATTGCCGCCGCACTATCACCGTCAACACTTCCGAAATTTCCGTGCCCGTCAATTGTTTGATAACGGGTAGAAAAATCCTGCGCCATACGCACCAAAGAATCATAAACCGCCGTATCGCCGTGAGGGTGATATTTACCAAGAACTTCACCAACGATACGAGCTGACTTTTTATAAGGCTTATCAGGAGTCATGCCAAGTTCGTTCATCGCGAATAGAATTCTTCTATGAACAGGCTTTAATCCGTCACGAACATCAGGTAACGCACGTCCTACAATAACAGACATCGCATAATCTATGTAAGAACGTTTCATTTCGTCCCTAATATTTATTGAAACTATATTTCCGTCACCGAATATACTTTTTTGGCTGCTCAACTCTACACCTCACTATTGTTAAAACTATTAATAATAATAATTTTAACACAAGCAAAAACTTAAAATAAAACTCTTAACAATTTTAATTATTTTTGATAAGGCTTTTTATTAAATGCGCCATAAGTATTACCGCCGGGCAAAGAACTTTCATCGGGCTTTGGAGCAGCAAAACCTGTTTCTAATTTTTCATAACAAGTTTTGCAGTACAATCTGCCTTCACTTATTATTCTGTAATTTTTTCCGCACATTTTGCAAACCAACTCTAATTTGTCCATTATCTGAACTAATTTTCTGTCAAGCAAAAATCTTTCAAGCTTTTCAATTGGCTCTTTAAAAATTTGTGAAATTTCCAATAATGTAACTTTTTCTCTAGTCGCACTGTAATCATTTATATCCTTGATGAGTTCCTGTTCTTTTCTTATACAGTCAGGACAAACTTCAAAGTTTGATTTTAAAAATACCTTGCCACATATTTTACAATTTGCAGGTTTCATTTATTAAGCTTCTCTCCATGTATTTTTAAAAAATAAGCATTTTTAAGATATTATATAATAAACTATATTATAAACAATATCATAATAACAAAAAAAAATGAATAAATCCAAAAAAATTATTTCAACAAACAGAAAAGCTTTTCATGACTTTGCCATACTGGACCGATATACAGCAGGCATGGTTCTTTCAGGAACCGAAATAAAATCTATAAGAAGCGGTAAAATAAATCTAAAAGACAGCTATGCCCATATTGACAACGGCGAAGTCTGGCTTTACAAAATGCATATTTCCCCTTACGAACAGGGTAATAGGTACAATCACGACCCTGAGCGAACCAGAAAATTACTTTTTACCAAACAAGAAATAAGAAAACTCATAGGAGTAACCAAAGAATCGGGAATAACATTGATTCCGTTGGAATTGTTTCTTGAAAACGGTTGGGCAAAACTCGAAGTAGGAGTAGCCAAAGCAAAAAAACTACACGACAAGAGAGATACTCTCATCAAAAAAACAACGGACAGAGAAATAGAAAGAGCAATGAAAAAGAGGTACTAATGTCTTTAAAAGAAATTTATAAAAATCTTAATGAACAAATAGCGGCGGGATTATATATTTCACAAAAACCGGTAATTTCATTCGAAGTTTTCCCTCCAAAAAATGATTTTGCCGTAAATTCGCAAAAACTTATAGATGAATTAAATATTTTAAAAAAATTTCAGCCCGCTTTTGTATCCGTAACCTATGGTGCTGGCGGCAGCAACCAAACAAATTCTTTTGACCTTGCCCTTAAAATAAAAAACGAACTAGATATAGATGTAATGCCTCATTACACCTGTATCGGAGCCACTAAAGAAAGTGTTCTGGAATATCTCTCAGCAGTAGAGAAGAATAAATTCAAAAAAATTCTGGCTCTTAGGGGGGATATTCCGCAAAATGACCCCGATTTTGTATTTAATGATGATTTCAAATTCGCATCAGACCTTGTGGATTTTATAAAAAACGAAACAACTCTTTCAATAGGTGTCGCGGGATATCCCGAAGTTCACAGAGAATCTGAATCTCAAGAAAAAGACCTTGAAAACCTTAAAAAAAAGGTGGATGCCGGCGCTGAGGCGGTAATTACACAAGTATTTTTTAATAACGACCATTATTTCAGATTTGTCGAAAAAGCAAGCCTTATGGATATCAATATTCCTATTATTCCAGGGATTTTACCTATTACAAACCTTGCTCAAGTTGAACGCATGTCCTCTATGTGCGGGGCGGAAATTCCAAAAGAATTCGTGGAAAGGCTTACTCGATTCAAAGATGATAAAAAAGCTGTTATGGATTTGGGTATCGAATTTGCTATTTATCAATGCCGGCAATTATCGGATGCCAAAGTTCCCGGACTTCACTTCTATACACTTAATAAAGCTTATGCCACAAAAGAAGTTTTGGAGAATGTCTTGTAAAAAATACATGATAGTGCTATTATGTACTCAATCTCAAGCAAAGAGAGTGGAAAAACCCACTCTCTTTCTTCTTTAAAGGGAGCAAGATGAAACATTCTCAGTTCAACAAAAAAGAAATGATGCAAAAACTTATGCCGGTAATTGAGCATAATTGCGTAAAATATAGTCTCATTCCTCTTGAAGTCAGCTTTACAAAAGAAAACGGAAGATGGTTTTTAAGAATTTTTATTCATAAAAACCACGGCTCTGTGGGACATGAAGACTGCGAAAACCTTACCCGAAGCCTCGGTGATTATCTTGATGAACTTATTCCTATGAATTATTTCCTCGAAATTTCAAGCCCGGGACTCGACCGCAAACTAAAATCTTCTATGGAATATATTATTTTTAAAGGAAAAAAAGCAACTTTAAAGATAAAACAAACAACAGAAGAACTCCCTGAAAAACTTATGGAAATAAGGATTTTGGATTACAACAATCTTGACGGATTGATTTTTGAAAATCTAAAAACAAAAACTCAGCAAAAAGTAGCTGAAGATAACATATCTCTAGTGCAATTAATTGTAGAATAATATAAGGAAAACATTATGCTAAAAATCGGAACGGCTTTATTCGAAGCAACAGAACAACTGGAAAAAGAAAGAGGGATTTCTAAAGAAATCGTACTTGATTCTTTATGTGATGCGATGGTAGCAGCTTATAAAAAACATGTCCGCATCAAAGAAGCATCAAATTTGAAAGCGGAAATTGATGAAGAAACCTGCGAAATAGGTATTTACAGAACAAAAAGAATCGTTGAAACAGTAGAAGACCCAAATCTTGAGATTTCTTTGGAAGAAGCACAAGAATTATTGGAAGATGCGGAAATCGATGATGAAATCGAAATTGAAGTTACTCCAGATAACTTTGGTCGCATCGCAGCTCAAAGCGCAAAACAAGTAATCACACAACGTATCCGTGAAGCTGAGCGCAACTTGATTTTGAATGAATACCTTGAGAAAAAAGGAACTCTTGCAACAGGTATTATTCAAAGAGTTGAGCAAAGAAATGTTATTGTAAATATCGGCAAAACTGAAGCTATTATGCCTCAAAGAGAACAGATTAAAGGCGAATACTACAAAGTAAATAACAGAATTCGTGTTTATATTTTGGATGTAAAAGAAACTCAAAGACTTCCTCAAGTTATTGTTTCTCAAACTCACCCGAGAATCGTTCAGGAGCTTTTTGAACTTGAAGTTCCCGAAATCGAAGATGGATTGGTCGAAATTAAAGCTATTTCACGCGATGCGGGTTATCGTACCAAAATAGCAGTTTACTCAACAGACCCTGATGTTGATCCTGTAGGCGCATGTATCGGACCTCGCGGAAGCAGAATTCAGACTATCGTCGGCGAATTGAAAAATGAAAAAATCGATATCGTAAGATATGCTGAAGATCCTGTTGAATTTATCGTAAATGCACTTTCACCAGCTGAAATCTTGTCAGTTGATATTTTGAGCGATGATGAAGAAAGCAAAGAAGCTTTGGTTGTTGTACCAGATGATCAATTGAGCCTTGCTATCGGCAGAAACGGTCAAAACGTACGTTTGGCGCACAAATTGACTAACTGGAAAATAGATATTAAGAGTGAAAGTCAGATGATAGAACTCGAAAAACAAGGTTATGCAAATCAGGCAGAAGAAGTTGAGCCTGAAGTTGAAACAGAAGCAAAAACGGAAGATGATACAGAAACAACAGAAGAATAATTCTAATCAGGGCGAAGAGAAATCTTCGCCCTCTGCTTTTAAGCTTAAATTAAAACGCAAGTGTGTTTCTTGCGGAAATTTTTTTGAAAGAAACACTATGATTAGAGTTATGGTTGAAAACAAAACCAAGGAAGTAATCATTAACCCCTACAACAAAGTTTTTGGGCGGTCTGCGTATATTTGCAACAAAAATGAATGTATAAAAATAGCCCTTAAAAAAAATCGAATCGAAAAAAGTCTTAAAATTAAAAATAATGAAAATTTATCAGAAAAATTAAAAATAATGCTTAATTAATATTTTTGTGCTACAACTAATATTAAGCAATAAATATGTAAAGGTTATTATGTCCGAGAAAAAAAGAATTTATGAACTGGCAAAAGAATTAAATCTCACAAATCAAGAGATTTTAGTTGAGCTTAAAAAAATAGGGATAGATGCAAAATCTCATTCTGTTATGCTTACACAAGAAGAAGTAACCAAATTTATGTCCTCAAGAAAATCTCCTTCAAACGCAAGTATTTCAGAACAAAGGACTCAAAGACGCCCTGTTTTTTCAAATGAAGCTCCTAAAGCTCCTATTGAAACAGCTAAACGTGCGGTAAAACTTATTAAAAAGGCAAAACCCGCACCTGTTGAAGAAGAAAAACAAGAAGAACAGCCAAAACCTTCCACTACTGAGTTGCCCAAAGTACCTTATGTGAAAAAATCCGAACCAGAAATTAAAAAAGAAACAGTACCTGCGATTGCTATTGAAAAAGTAGAAACAAAAAAGGCTCTTCCTAAAAAAATTGTTGATAAAGTTGAACCTAAAAAAGAAATTGAGCCTTTGGAAAAACCTGTTCAAACAAAAGAAGAAAAACCTTCTGCAACTACCGAAGCAGCAAAAGATAAAGACTTTAAAAAACAACCTATTAAAAGACATATTATTGCTCAAGAATCTTACGGCAAAAAAGGTCGTAAAGTTTCCAAACAAGACAAACTTGAAGAAAAAGAAAAACAACTTCAAGGACCAAAAGGCAAAAGAAAAGAAAAAGAAATCCCCAAAGAACCTGAAAAAATAACAGAAATCGTTATAAATCAACCGCTTTCTGTGGGTGACTTGGCTTTAAAAATAAAATTTTCGACAGCAGAAGTTGTAAGAGAACTTATGATGATGGGCGTTTTGGCGACTGTTAACCAAACAATCGATGTTCCTACGGCAACAAAAGTTTGTGAAAAATTTGAAATTTCCGTTACAGATATCGATTTGGAAGAACTTGAAAAACAACTTAACGAAGAAGAATCTTCAAAAGAAGTCTTTATAGACAAGCATGCCGTCCATCGTGCTCCTGTTGTTACTATTATGGGACACGTTGACCATGGTAAAACCACTCTATTGGATTCAATTCGAGCTTCAAAACACAAAATTGTTTCAGGAGAAGTCGGTGGTATCACACAATCTATAGGTGCGTATTCTGTTAATATTGATAAAAAGAAAATCGTATTTATAGACACACCAGGTCACGAAGCATTTACAGAAATGCGTGCCAGAGGGGCTCAGACAACAGATATTGTAATCTTGGTTGTTGCGGCTGATGACGGCATTATGCCTCAAACAATTGAAGCTATTAACCATGCCAAAGCGGCTAAAGTTCCTATAATAATTGCTGTTAACAAAATGGACAAAGAAGGCGCAAACCCTGATAAGGTACTTCAACAATTAACAGAACATGGTCTCGTTCCTGAAGAGTGGGGCGGTGATACTATCACTGTAAAAGTGAGCGCACTTCGTGGAACAGGTATTGACGAGCTTTTGGAATATATTTTGCTTGTTGCAGAAGTACAAGATCTGAAAGCCAACCCCAGTATTCCGGCAGAAGGTGTTGTCATAGAAGCAAATCTGGATAAAGGAAAAGGTCCGGTCGCAACACTTCTTGTTCAAAAAGGAACATTAAAAATAGGCGACTGCGTAGCAGTCAATACTGTCGGAGGAAAAGTCAGAGCTTTGTTATCCGATTCCGGTGAAAGAATTAAGAAAGCCGGTCCTTCAACTCCTGTTGAAATTTTAGGATTAACCGAAGTTCCTCAGGCAGGCGACAGATTTGTTGTTTGCGAAAGCGAAAAGAAAATGAAAAACCTTGTTGAAGGAAAGAAACAACAAGAACGTACCTCAAAATTTGAAGCTATTGCTCCAACTCAGGTCAAAACTGACTTGATTGACAGTGATGAAGCAGAAACAAAAGAATTGAATCTAATTATAAAAGCCAATACTCATGGTTCTGCTGAAGCAGTTAGTGCGGCCGTCCAACAACTTTCATCAAAATCAATCGTAGCAAATATTATTCATATAGCAGTAGGTGATATCTCAGAAGCCGATGTTATGCTTGCATCAGCAAGTAATGCCATAATCATCGGATTCACCGTAAAAGAAGACTCCAATGCTCAAAGAGCGGCTGAAGCTCAAGGTGTAAAAATCAAAAAATATGAAATAATTTATGAAATTTTGGAAGATATTGAAAAAACAATGCTTGGTTTGCTTGACGCTGAAATAAAAGAAGTAGAACTAGGTCAAGCTGAAATAAGACAAGTATTCACTGTCGGCAAAACAATTAAAATTGCAGGCTGTTATGTGACAGAAGGAAAAGTTCAAAGAAACGCTATTGCTGTAATTGAAAGAAATAAAAAAGAGATCTATAAAGGTTCAGTTGATCAGCTAAAACGCTTCAAAGACGATGTCAAAGAAGTAGCCACAGGATATGAATGCGGGATTTCTTTTGTTAAATTTAACGATATTCAAGAAGGCGACATTATAAAAATCTTTACAACAGAAGAAGTTAAAAAAGAAACTTTGGTTTAAAGGAAAAACATGTTTACAAGGGTAGATAGAGTAAGAAAAACTTTAATGAAAGAGCTTAGCGACATTCTTTGCCGCGGAGTAAAAGACCCTCGTATAGAAGGTGTTGTATCTATTATAGATATTGAATTGCCTTCAGATTTTTCTTTAGCAAAAGTTTACGTAAGTATTTATGGCTCTCAAGAACAACAAAAACAAGTTATGGAAGCTCTTAAAGATAATGCCCCTAAAATGCGCAAAGAAATCGGTAAAAGAATCCGACTTCGCAACACTCCCGAATTACATTTTTTCCTTGATAATTCACTTGAGCGCGGCAGTAAAGTTACAGAACTTATAAACAAAATATCTCGTGGCGAAATCTGATTATTTTGGAATTTTAAATATTAACAAGCCAAAAGGTATAACATCTTTTGATGTTGTTGCTCGTTTGCGAAAAATTTTAAACATTAAAAAAATCGGTCATACAGGAACTCTTGACCCCCTTGCGCAAGGAGTTTTACCCATTTGCGTCGGGGATGCCACACGCATTATCGAATTTTTGCCTTCAGACAAAGCTTATCGTGCCTATGCAAAACTGGGCTTTGTAAGCAATACTTATGACCTTGAAGGTGAACTCTCAGAACCTCAAAAAGTTAATGTAACTAAAGAAGATGTAATCGAAACTCTCAAAGTTTTCGAGGGGGAAATTGAACAAACTCCGCCGATTTTTAGCGCAATAAAAATCAAAGGCAAAAAACTTTATGAATATGCCCGAAAAAACGAAGAAATTGAAATTCCGACAAGAAAAGTTACTGTTTATAAAATAGAATTTATAGACTGGCAAGAAGGTGAAAACCCTATTGTAGTCTTTGATGTAGAGTGTTCTTCAGGGACTTATATCCGCTCCATTATTCATGATTTGGGTCAAAAACTCGGCTGTGGGGCTATTATGATTGATTTAATTCGCACAAAAGCAAACCTATTTGAAATCAAAAATGCACAAGAATTAGATTCCTTAAC
>JAEWLZ010000093.1 GCA_023457295.1 Cyanobacteria bacterium OH_PDB_112 | reverse complement strand
TCCCTTTAAGAAGACTTCAATCTGTTCCCGATAAAATTAATAATGGCGAAAATGTAGCTGCTGCAACCGCTTTAGGACTTGCGTTTATGACTTTGCCCGAGGATTTGCGCGATGTTAGAGCGGGTTATAGACAAATCAAAGCTAGAATCAAAGGCGAAAAATATGAACCAAAATACGACCCTAAAAAATTTCAGCACGATTTTTCGTGGTTGAAAGGCACTTTCTTCCAGAGTCTTTTGAATAAAGTTAAAAGTGATAAAGGTATTGAAGTTGTTGACAAAATATATATGGCTGACAAGTCTTTGTATAATACGCCTTTAGGAAAATTAATCAAAAAAACTTTAAATATAACTGACGGTGAATGGAAAAAAACTGAAATAAAAGATCTTATGGGTAGAAATATGAAAGTAAGCGAAATAAAAGCTCCAAATCTTTTGGCAGAACTTACAGGCAGAGCAATGAAAAGAATCACCGTCTTTGGAGTTGCCGCACTTGCACTTTTGGAACTTCCAAAACTATTCAAAGCAACAGGAGAAGGTGACAATTTCTTTGAGCAAACGGGAAATACCGCAAAACAAACCGTAAAATCAGGAATAAATGTGGCATCAATCGCAGCGGGCATAGGCTACTTCGGAGCGATAGGATCAAAGCACGGCGGAGCGTTTGGCTCACTTCTCGGTATGAGCGTAGGAGCTGTTTTAGGCTCTGTTACTTCAAATAAAATGCAGGAATTTATTGCTTAATTATTTTGATTTTTCAATTAAATAATCAACTATTTCTTGAAAACTTTCAATATTTTTATTGTGTGGATTTTTTTCAACAAGTTCTCTAGCTTGTTCAAGGGCACCGTCTTTTGCCTTAATGTGTTTTGTTCCTATAAAAACCATAACATCATTATAAGTAGCTACATTTCCCTCAGTGAGTTCTTTTAACTCCTTATCAAAAAACTTTCTCTGAAAATTCGGTTGATTTTGGCGTACTTGTGGAGTGTATGGTCTTATCGCTGTTATCATGGTGTGTTCCTTTCGGGGACAATTGCGCAGTAAATTATGCATGGTATCAACAAACTCGCAATCGTAAAATTCTCATCTTCTGACTTTATTGGATTATAGCTATTTTAAAACCCAGCATAAAAATAATTGACATTTTGTTAAGAAAAAATTTACAACATTAACTTCTCAAAAACATGTTTCTGTAATATTATTATATTAAAGAGGATGTAAATGACGGAAGATTTTAAAAAAGTCGTAAGAATTTTTTGCAAAAATAAAAATTCAGATGACATAAAAAAAGATGAATACGGAATTTATTACGTTCGCGCGGAAAAAGATGAAAATGGCAATTTTTTCAACCAAAATAGCCTTGTCAGCTTTGCCGAAAATACAGAATACCTAATAAGAATTATGCGGGTTGAAAACCAAAAAACCTGTGTCTATACGTATAAGATTTCGGGGGATATGATTGCATCTTTTGTGTCAAAATTTTCCGATTCTGATGAAAATGAAAAGATTATAGAAATTACAAAATGCCAACCACAAAATCTTGCATAAACGAAAAACTTGAACAGATTTTAGTGAATGTCAACAAACCTTCACGCTATACAGGCGGTGAACAAGGAGAAATTAAAAAAGATTTCGATAAAGTTGATATCAATTTTGCGTTGGTTTTTCCTGATTTGTACGAGCTTGGTATATCAAATCTCGGATGTAGAATTTTATATGATGTTTTGAACAGAAAAGACTATATTTGGGCTCAAAGGAGCTATGCGCCAGATGTTGATATGAAAGAGCAGCTTGAAGAAAATGATTTGCCGCTTTTTGCTTTGGAGAGTAAAAAACCTCTTTATGAGTTTGATATAGTGTCATTTTCTTTACAGTATGAAGTATCTTTTCCGACAGTTTTGGCTTGTCTGAAATTGTCTAAAATCCCGCATAAAAATAATGAAAGAACTGATAAAGATCCTATAGTTTTGGCGGGTGGTCCTGTAACATATAATCCGCTTGTAATGGCTGATTTTATTGATATTTTTACTTTCGGAGACGGTGAAGAAGTTCTTGTCCAAATTTGTGACTCTTTACGTGAAAACAAAACCGCTTCTCGCGATGAGAAACTTTTGGCTTTATCCAAAATTGAAGGCTGCTATGTTCCAAAATTCCACGATGGTAATACAAAAATAAAAAAAAGAATTTGTCTTTTGGATGAAAACAATGCCCTTATAAATTTCCCTGTTCCGTATTCTCCATGTACTCATGATAGGGTAGTAACTGAAATTCGCCGTGGATGCGGAAGAATGTGCCGGTTTTGTCAGAGCTGTTTTACAAATTTACCGGTCAGAGAGCGTGAAGCCTCACAAATAGTGGATATTACCTGCCGTCTTCTTGATAATACAGGTTATGAAGAGTATTCACTTCTTTCGTTGTCTTCCAATGATTACAGTAATATTAATGAAGTTGTGAGAGAACTTTCGAGTATTCAATCTCCGAAAGGGGCTAATATTTCGCTTCCTAGCCAAAGAGCGGACTCTTTCAATCTTGAGCTTGCTCAAATGGTTCAGTCTGTGCGCAAAAGTACAATGACTTTTGCTCCTGAAGCAGGTTCTCAAAGAATGAGAAATGTAATTAATAAAAATCTTTCCAAAGAACAAATTTTGGAAGCGCTTATGACTTGTTACAAGTCAGGTTGGAGCAAAATCAAGCTTTATTTTATGATTGGACTTCCGACAGAAACTTTTGAAGATTTGGATGAGATGATAGAGCTTCTCGCCGAAATTAAAAGAACTGCCAACTGGCAAAAAAAAGAGTTGGGGCTTAATCATCATTTTGACTTGACTTGCACGGTTTCGACTTTTGTTCCTAAGCCTCATACGCCTTTTCAATGGTTTGGGCAAAATTCTCCTGAACTTATTAATGAAAAAATTACTTATTTGCGCGAAAAATCTCGCAAGCTAAAGGGAGTTAAGTTGAATTTTTCAAATACCTTTATATCAATGCTTGAAGCTGCTTTTTCAAGAAGTGACAAGTCTTTAGGTAATTTTGTTGAAAGGGTTTTTGAAAAAGGCGCATATCTTGATGCTTGGCGTGAGTATTTTAAAAAGGATTTGTGGGTTGAAACCGCTCAGGAACTTAATATTGATATTTCAAAATATTCTACCAGGGAGTTTTCTTTGGAAGAAGAACTTCCGTGGGACTTTATAGATACAGGCGTAAAAAAAGAATGGCTTGCTAAGGAATATCAAAAAGCACTTGTTGATTCTGTTTCTACCCCTTGTGATAAGGGCTGTACGGCATGCGGCGTTTGTCAGGAAGCAGGAAAAGCAAAAGTCATTTATCCTGACAATGCTTACAAATCATTATCTAAAAATGAAGAAACAGATAAATCTGAACGGTATTTGTACAGGCTTGTAATAACTAAAAAAGGTGATTTAAAGTATATTTCTCACCTTGATTGGATAGGCACTTTTTATAAAAGTCTTAAAAAAGCGGGCTTAAATCTTGTTTTTTCACAAGGTTTTAATCCTGCGCCAAAGATATCCGCCAGTATCGCGTTACCTGTTTTTGTCGAAAGTGACGGAGAAGTTTTGGATATAGAGCTTTATGATAAAAAAACTTCTGAAGAACTTAAAGAACAAATTCAAAAGTGCTTGCCTCAAGATGCTGAAATTTTGAATATTAAAAATATAGAAAAATCTGATGCGGGGATTGATAAACTTATTTTTTGGGCAAGATATGAAGCTGAAATTTCAGATAAAACACTTGTAAAAAGTTTAAGTTTGAGGTATAAAATAAGTGAGCTTTTCGATAATAAAGAAATTTTAATCGAAAAGACAAATAAAAAAGGTTTAAAACAACAAATAAATATTCGCCCTTCTGTCAAAGCTTTTGACGTAATAGATGAAGAAAAAGGCAAAGTGGAATTTGTTATTAAGACAGGACAATTAGGTTCTGACCAAATAAAACAACTACGGGCGGATGACTTTCTAGACGTTATATTCCCTAAAATAAACTGGAAAATCACAAGAAAAAGTTTATTGGACGAGAATTTAAAAGAGTTATTACAGGATTTATGATTTTAAATAAAGGAATTGAAAAATGGCAAAACAAATAGTAATCTCCGAGAGAGATAATCTTGCTGCGGTTATGGAAAATAACAAAGTAACTGAATTTTTTGTACACAGGGGCGAGATTTTACTTAATGACGTTTATTTAGCGACAGTTGAAAATATTCTTCCAAGTATTGATGCGGCGTTTGTAAATGTCGGCAGTGACAAGATGGGCTTTTTGCACGCTTCTGATGTTTTGGGCAAAGGTGCTTTGAAAGATAAACTTAAACCAAAACAAAAAGTTATTGTTCAGGTAGTAAAAGAACCGACAGGTCATAAAGGTCCTCGTGTTACGATGTCTTTGAGTCTGCCGGGAAGATTTTTGGTCTTGATTCCTGAAGAAAAAGGTATTAACGTCAGCAGAAAAATCACATCCGCTAAAGAAAGAGCAAGACTAAAATCAATAGTAAGTCTTCTAAAACCCGCAGGAGTGGGCGTAATCGTTAGAACGGAAGCTGAAAATCAATCAGAATCTGAAATTCAAGACGATTTGGAAACTTTGCTCGAAAAGTGGAGTAATGTTGTAAATTCTGCCGATATGGTAGAGCCGCCAAGTTTGTTGTATCGTGACCAGGACTTGCTTTATAGGGTTATAAGAGAAGCTTGCAGCGATGATATCGATGAAATAATTTTGGATACTTCTTTTGCTCATCACAGAGCAAGCCAAATTTTGCAAGCTTGGAACATGGGTAAAAACGTAAAGCTTTCAGTTCATAAAGACACAAGCCCTATACTCGTTTCAACAGGTATAGACAAAGAAATTAAAGCTGCGCTTCAGACAAAAGTAAACATGCCATCAGGTGGATATCTTTATATTCAGGTGACAGAAGCTTTAACAGTAATTGATGTTAACAGTGGTAAGTTTACAAGTTCTGCGACTCAAGCCGAAACAATTAAAAAGACAAACCTCGAAGCGGTCGGAGAAATAGCAAGACAATTAAAGTTGCGTAACATAGGCGGTATGATTATTATCGACTTTATCGATATGGAAAGCCGTGTAGATAAGATGACAGTGTTGGAAGCTTTAGAAATGGTTCTTGAAACTGATAAAGCAAAACCGACTATCGGTCAGATTTCTGATTTGGGTCTTGTTGAACTTACAAGACACAGACAAGGACAAAGTTTGTATGAGATTTTTACAAAAACTTGCCCGCACTGCCAAGGCAACGGACATTTGTTGCTTGATTTGAGTTTTGCTTCATCTCCTCAGGAAACAGAGCAAAGCATTAAATCTGCTAAAAATAAAATTCTTCAACGCCAAAAAGGAAATAATGGCGCGCCTAAAGGTAAATTTATAAGTACAAATCCTTCTAATGCGGCTAAAGCTCTTGTAAATGATGAATCAGTGACTGATGAAGAAGTCAAAATTGAACAAAAAGATATAGATAATTTCTTCTCTCAAACTGAAGGTCTTGTTCAAGGTTCTCAAAATGTGAAAATCAAAGGAGTGAATCCCGGAATTGTCAAAAAACATTTGACAGAAGATTTTACTAAAGACACTTTCACTATTTTGGAAGAAATTCAAGAGCCTGCAGAAACAACAGAAGAAAAAACTACTTCTGAAACTGCTGAAACAGAAATGGTTAAAAAACCTTCAGGAGGTAAAAAACCTCCATATCGTCCGGGAGGACAGAGAAGACCGCAGCAAAAGCGGACTTCTAGGCCAAAACCAGCTGAAGGAAATAATAATGAACCAAAAGAAAGCTAGTAATTTTTTAATTTTAATATTGCTTTTAGTGCTAAGTTTCGGGTTTTCTACCCGATGCTTAGCTCAAAAGTATAGTGATTTGCAAACGAGAACAACGCAATCTGCGGTGAAAAGAACAGCTATTTATCCTTCAAAATATGGAATGGATTCAGAATCATCGACAAAAACAACCAAAAAGAAAAAAGAAACTTTCGGTGATTTAATAATGAAAATGGTTAGAATTTTGATTTTGGTTATTGCGCTATTTTTGGGTGTTGCGGCTTATGTGGCAAAACATAAAGACAAATTTAAAAACATTGAACTTCCTAACGCCCTCAAAAAAGTTCCTGTAAAAGAAAAACAAATTTTGCAAAAAGAAGAAACAAGTCCTGATATCCAA
>JAEWLZ010000092.1 GCA_023457295.1 Cyanobacteria bacterium OH_PDB_112 | reverse complement strand
TCAGTCTGTCAAAAATTTCCATTGGATAGATTAAGGCGCTCCGAAAACAGAAACAATCCAATTCAACGTATCTGTTTTAATTGAAGGTGTACTTTTATATAAAGAAGCTCCCATTCCGGAACTATTTAAAGCTTTTAAGTCACATTTACCTTGTGCATATTTTTTTATTTCCAAAGCTTCATTATAACCGCTTATTATATTTTTATTGGTAAAAATCAAAATTGGATGGTTACCAAAATGTACAAGTTCTATCGGCATAAAAAGATTTTTTATTGTAATTTTTGGGGAAATCATAACAATGGATTTGACCGGTGAACCGCATCTATTAAGTTTTGAAGCTGCTAAAACAGAAGTGCTTGCCCCTATATTATTCCCTACAAATATAATTCGATTTGTATCAATTTTTTTTGAGTACTCAGCCTTAATTGCATCAATTGCAAACAAAACATCTGAGGGATATTTAGCATAATCTTTGGTAGTAAAATACATCCAGGAGCGTTGTTTTAAGCTTTTGCTCAAGGTACTTTGCCCATGACCTCTCAAATCTAAAGCAAGACAAGCATATCCTTTTTCCAAAATCATATTTGGAAGGTTATCCCAATTTTCCTTACTGGACCCTATTGCATGCAAAAGAATCACAATAGGAACTTTCTTACCCTTAGCAGTTACTTTTGGCAGGTAAATATTACCTGTCATATTAAAACCGTCTTTTGCGGTAAATTCAAAACCTTTTGTAGAAGCAAAAGAAGGTGCACTCAAAGCTATTACAAAGAATAAAGCTATTATAAATTTTTTCATACTTTCCACCTTTTAGACTTTTTTATAATATCAAAATCTAAGCTTGGATTGATGGTTTATTTAAATGAAATATTTCTTAACAATTGAGTCTTTTTATTAAAGAAAATCAAATAATAATCCGATAAAAAAGGTAAGTGTAGGTAAAAAAGGCGTTCAAATGTTGGAAATCGGTTCAATTGATTCTTCTATAACACCTGTTTATCAGCTTGATACTCAAAGATCAGGCATCAATCCTTTTGCGCCTGTTGATAATACTGTCGCGGAAAATATTCAAAAAACAGAAGAAATTGCAAAACTAAATAATATCTCTTCCGCCTCCGAATTAGTCGCTACTTTCAGCCTTACAGAACCTTCTAACAAACTTAAAGTTTTAAGCATGTTAAATTATTCTCAACAATTAGCGATTATAGATCTTCTTGCCCCTGAAGCAAAAGTTTTGGGAATGAAGCTTTACAGCAAAGAAAAAATCTTAAATTTATTATTTGATACATCTAAAAAAGATATTTCAAAAGTTTTAAAAGGCGCAATGCCTCAAGAAAAAATATTTCAATTAATTCCCGAAGAATTTTTGAACAGATTCATAATGTCTGACAAACTTGAAAAAAATGACTTTAAAAAAGCTTTTGAAAAATATTCTCCCGAGCAATTGATAAAATTTATGGAAAATTTAACAAGTATTCCAATGAAAGGCAAATCAAAACCCGAACTGTTAAAAATGCTTGAAAAAGTTCCTTTAAAAGTTCTTCAGCCAAATCTTTTGGCAATAAAGCCCGAACAAAAAGCTCTTTTAATTGCAAAAATGACAGAAGAAAATAATGATTTGTTTGATATTTTTTCAAAAGGTCAACTATTAATGCCTCTTGATAAAATTGACAAAGAAGAAACTATAAACGGATTTAAAAATCTTGATACAAATTTGGTCGGAGATATGTTGACACAGCTCCCTGATGAATTAATGCCTCTTTTGTTGACAATGGTAAATTCAGAAGCTTTGGCAAATACCTTATTGAACAAATATCCCGAAGTCATTACACAAGCTTTCAGTAATTTGGAAAAATATTAATTTTGACAAATAAATTCTTTTAACAGATGTAAAGCTTTTTTAGCTGCTCGCACTCTAATTTCTTCACGAGGAAGTTTTGGAGGCGATACTATTTTATGTACATTTACCTTTACTCCGTCTGTTATTCCTATATAAACAAGACCTACGGGCTTTTCCTCTGTCCCACCGGTCGGTCCTGCTATTCCTGTAATCGCAAGACCAAAATCACTTCCTGAAAGTTTTTTTATTCCCAACGCCATTTCTTCTGCAGTTTGTTCGCTCACTGCTCCAAAATTTTCCAAAGTTTCTTTTTTTACTTCAAGCATTTTCATTTTAGCTTCATTAGAATAAGTAACAAGATTGAGATTTATATAAGAACTACTTCCGGAAACATCAGTAAGCATCTTACTAATAAGTCCGCCCGTACAGGATTCTGCCATAGAAATTGTTTTGCTTTCCGCAATCAAAATATCATGCAAAATCTCTTCAATAGAATCATCATCATAGCCATAAATGAATTTGTCAAAACGTGAAACAATTTCATTTTTTGCATCTTCAAGAATTTTTAAAGCAGTTGTTTCATCTTTTGCTTTAACAGTGATTTTAACCTCCAACTCAGAACTTTTAGGCAAAAAAGCTATTGTATAGGCATCTTTTTCAACCATATCTTTAATTTTTTCATTTACACTTGCCTCAGGAATACCCGAAAGCTTTATTTTTTTTGTCTTAATGACCTCTGTTGAATCATCTTTTATGGCAGGAAGAATATTTGTTTGCATAAAATACTTCATCTCAGAAGGAACACCAGGCAACATAAATATTTTTTTCTCGTCTTGCTCTATAAAAACACAAGGCGCACTGCCTGCATGATTTAAAAAATATTTTGCCCCTTCGGGTATATAAGCCTCTTTTTTATTATAGTTATCAATTTTTCGTCCTGCGCGAATAAGGCTTTCTTGAATATTTTCCCAAATATCTTCAACAAAAACCAGTTTTTTATCCAAAGCTTCTGCAACGACTTTAACGCTAAAATCATCATCTGTAGGTCCAAGACCACCTGTTGTAAATATTATATCGGAACGCTCCAAAGCCTTACGAATAGAATTTTTTATATCATCGGGTAAATCACCTATACTCGTATGCCAAAGAGTTTCTATGCCCAAATTTAAAAGATTTTTGGCAATATAAGAAGAGTTTGTATCTATGACATCCCCTGAAATAATTTCATTCCCGATGGATATAATTTCCGCCTTAATACTCATTTTTTCGCTCTTTAATTTATCGGAATATCAATAGGTTCGGTCAATCTGCCTTTTGCTACCTGATTTTGGCTTATAATAACTTCATTGCCTTTCATGAAAACATCAGCAAATGATTTACCCGCAAAAAATAGTGTAGAACCAACAAAACCTCCTGTCGCGGCTATTGGAGTAGTTATTATTTTAGGATAACCGTTAAAGAATTTATCACCTATACCATTGCCCCAATCAACAGAATTTCTTATAAAATCGACTCCGTTACTGAAGTTATCACAAACAGACAACCTATAACTTCCGCCACCTGAAATGCCCATACAATCCTTTGTAAGAGTTATATCCGTAAGCCTTAAACTAACATCTAGCTGTTTCCCGTCAGGTGTTACCAAATGATCAAAATCCAAATAAAGCGAAGCGGGTATTTTTAGAATTTTACTCTTTTTTACATTATTAACTGTCCCACGCATTAAAGTTCCGGCGGGCAAAACTATTTTTTTATTGAGCCTTATATCTTCCTCAAGACAAGCATTGAAAGAATTTCCGGCATAGCTTGTTAAACTGCTCATACTATCCAAAAAACGGATTTCTATAATTGTTCCCGCCGCTATTCTTTTTGATTGCAAATCAGCTTTAAACATATTTTTGGGCGGTAAACTCTGCGCAAAAGCATTAAAACAAAATACAACCAAAACTAAAATGCTCATAAAAATATTTTTATAAAATGTTTTCATTTATCTTCTCCATAGACTTCCTTACCTAATATTTTAATATATTTTTGTATTTCAGTCTGAAATGTTACTAATTGTTAATAAATTATTCAAAACTGAAATTATATACTTTGTATTGTTTTTATATATATAGCATTAAACTCAAACGGTATAACTCTAAGGAGAAAGTGAAATGGCATTTTTAACGGTGCAATTGAACGTGCAGCGAATTACTGCACAAAAAGCGGATGTAGAATACTGGATGTCGGTAATCTCTGAAAAGAGAACCCGAATCACAAACCAGATTTCCGAATTACAGGCAGGTGAAGCGGCACAAGCCCAAGACAGTCCTGTTATTCAAAATCTCCAGGCAGTAGACAAACAGCTGGAATTGGAATTATCCAAGTACGAAGCAGTTCAGCAATCGCTTGCCGCTCAATTAGAATCTTATGAAAAACTCTTGCAAAATAACATTAAAAAAGAGTGCAGATTCGAATTTAGCTAATTTAAAAATATTTGTTGAGAGAAAATCTCTCGTATAAATACATGAAATAATTACCGCTTTTTTGGGGTATAATTACCTCTATGAAACCGTGGAAAACTTTTGATATTTTTAATGCGATGCCTTTGACGATAATCAAAAATAAGATTATCAACTTTGTGCATATAGAAACTCCCGATTCTCCAAAACAAAACTTTTTGCTGAACGGGACTTTTTTGCAAGCTCATATACATGGCGCAAACA
>JAEWLZ010000091.1 GCA_023457295.1 Cyanobacteria bacterium OH_PDB_112 | reverse complement strand
GATATATGGGGTATTCAGGTATTTTAGGACATGAATTTGTCGGTATAGTTGAAGAAGTTAATGATGAAGACAAATCTCTTTTGGGCAAAAGAGTCGTGGGTGAGATAAACGCAGGATGCGGAACTTGTGAATGGTGCGGCAAAGGTCTTGAACGCCACTGTCCAAATCGCGGAACTTTGGGGATTTGGAGAAAAGAAGGCTGTATGGCTGACTATGTAACACTTCCTCTCAAAAATCTTATAATTGTTCCCGACAATCTTTCAGATGAAGAAGCTACTTTGATTGAACCTTTTGCGGCAGCTTTTGAAATTTTGGAACAACTACATATAAAACCTGCCGATAAAGTCGCTGTTTTGGGAGATGGCAAGCTTGGACTTAATATCGGTCTTGCCTTGTCTACTATTCCATGTGATTTGATTCATATAGGACGACACCAAAATAAACTTGATATTGTTGCGGCACAAAAAGTAAAGACAATTCTTTCAAAAGACTTAAAAGTAGAAAAAAATTATGATGTTGTAATCGATGCCACCGGCTCTGTTGAAGGCTTTGAAACAGCTTTAGCACTAACAAAACCTCGTGGAATTTTAGTTCTAAAAAGTACAGTCGCAGCTGACAAGCCTCTTAATTTGGCACCGGTTGTTATAGATGAAATTACAGTTTTAGGCTCACGTTGCGGACAATTTGCACCCGCAGCAAAATTTTTAGAAAAAAGCCTTGTAAATCTAAAACCGCTTATAGAAAAAACTTTTGATGCAAAAGAAGCTATTGAAGCATTTGAGTACTCACGTCAAAAAGGTATTTTAAAAGTACTTTTAGATTTTTCGTAATTATACATTTTTATTATATTATTTAGGGTAATAATATTTCAATAAGTATGCTTGCAACCAAAATGCCTCCATTATATACTTAAACTTATGGACGTTTCTATAATATTAGTAAATTACAATACAAAAGATTTGACACTCGAGTGTATATCTTCTATTTATGAAAAAACTTCAGGAATCGATTTTGAAATTTTCGTTGTTGATAACGCTTCACAAGATGGTTCAGCATTGGCTATAAAAGAAACTTTTCCAAATGTAAAATTAATTGAAAACAAAGAAAATATAGGATTTGGGAGAGCAAATAATATTGCTATAAAACAATCTAACGCAAAATATGTTTTTTTATTAAATACAGACACTATTTTAATTAACAATGCTGTAAAAATATTATTTGATATTATTGAATCTGATGAAAAAATAGGTGCCTGCGGAGGCAATCTTTTTGACAAAGAAATGAATCATGTACATTCTTATGGTTATTTAAATACACCCAAACGCTCTCTTCTAAGGCTTTTAGGATTACGATATTTTTTAAAAGACTTTAAAAATGATTTGGAAAGAGATAAATTTCAGGAAGTTGAGCAAGTTATAGGCGCTGATTTAATGCTAAGAAAAGACATGTTGGATAAAATAGGTAGTTTCAACGAAAAATTTTTCTTATATTTTGAAGAATCAGAATTACAACACAGAATAAAAAAAGCAGGATATAAAATCCTTTACACACCTGAAGCAAAGATATTCCACTTGGAAGGCGCAAGTACAAAACAAAATAAAAAATTCAGAAGACAAATTATCACAGAAAGTGAATATTTATATTTTTCTTTATGTTTCCCGGAAATTCCTAAGATTTTTTTAAGATTATTGTGTACTATTGCTCAGTTATACAGACTTTTTACAGCTCCAAGCTATACATTTAAAGCTTTTAAATATATTTGGAACACTTAAAATAAAAAATATATTCCAAATATAATATTTAAAAGTATTATTCCCCCTAAAAATAAACCCAAAATTGTTGCAAGTTTCTTATAGCGAGTATATTTTCTATGCTTGGTTTCAATTATTTTTTGTTGTAATTCGAAATTGGATTGATTTTCGACATTAAAATCTTTAACAAGATTAATAAATATTTTAAAATCAAAACCATAAAGCTTATTCAATAAGTCGAAATTTTCTTTTTTTTCAATAAATTTCATTATTGTTTGATATCCCCAATTTTTACGAGTCCTTCTATTTGAATTAATAGCCAACATTCCTAAAAAATAAGGGATAGTTTCTTTTGTAGGTTCTCCCATTTCTAAAATATCTTCGTTAAAAATATTTTTCAAAGTCTGTACATCTTTTATTTCCAAAAAAGTATCCATAAGTTTATCTTCTTCCAAGGATTCTCTTATTTGCGTTCCAAAACAATTTGCACTTATATTTTCCGGCTGAGAAGCCATCCTGTAATTAACCAAAGGTTCGGAAGATATAAAAATTTCATTCTCCAGTAATAATTTTATATGTATTTGATAGTCTTGATATTGAATTAATGACAAGTCCAAAGGCATATTTTTTTCAAAAGCTGATTTCCTTATCATTGTACCTGGCGATAATAGAGGATTACATAAAAAGAAACATGTACGTAAAAGATTATACTTATTTTCATTAGTTCTAATAAAAATATTATTTTTATCCTCAACATTTTTGTTATTTTCATCAACCAATTTAAGTGATGAATAAAAAACATTAATATCAGGGTTATTATCCAAATATTCTGAAGCATATTTAAGATGATGAGGTTCAGAAATATCATCTGAAGCGGCAAGTACTATATATTTACCTTTCGCTTTTTCAAAACAACTGTTTAAGCCTGCAGTAACACCCTTGTTATATTCGTGTTGAATAAATTTAATTCTTGGGTCATCAAATTTTTTAATTTCTTCAACATTATTATCAGTTGAATTATCATCAACAATAATAAGCTCAAAATCTTGTTCGGTTTGATTTAATATACCTTCAATAAAATATTTCACATATTTTTCATGATTATAAGAGGGACACAAAACTGATATTTTTGGATTATCTAAACTCATTTAATACCTCTACTGTTTTTCTTATTTCATCTTCTATCATAACAGGACTTATTGGAATACTCAAAATTTCATTATGAATTTGTTCTGTTACAGCTAAAAATAAATTATTCCAAGCAATATATGCTGCCTGCTTATGCGGAGGAATAGGATAATGAACCATAGTTTGTATATTATTATTTGTTAAATATTTTTGCAAATCATCTCTTCTTGAACATCTAACAGGAAAAATATGCCAAACATGAGAACTTTCATCCAAAGTTCCAGGTAAAATAATTGCGGGATTTTTGATATTTTTTCTATAATATTTAGCAACTTCTCTTCTTTTTTGGTTATCTTTATCAAGATATTTTAACTTAATATTTAAAATACCTGCTTGTATTTCATCAAGTCTGGAATTATAACCCTGATAAATATTTTCATATTTTATATGAGAACCATAATTTCGGAGTGCGGAAATCTTTTCCGCTAAGTCTTTGTCATCGGTTATAACAGCACCGCCATCACCTAAAGCTCCTAAATTCTTACCCGGGTAAAAACTAAATCCTGAAGCGTCACCTAATGAGCCGACTCTTTTATTTGTATTGGGATAGAATGCTCCATGGGCTTGGGCGCAATCTTCAATAACTTTTAAGTCATATTTTTTTGCTATTTCTAAAATTTTCGTCATATCACAAGCTTGCCCGTATAAATGGACAACCATAATAGCTTTTGTTTTGGGTGTAATTGCAGCTTCTATCAAATCAGGGTTAATATTATATGTATTGATATCAGGCTCCACCAAAACAGGGGTAAGGTTGTTTTGCGAAACAGCCAAAACACTTGCAATATAAGTATTAGCTGGCACAATTATCTCCGCATCAGAAGGAAAATCAAAAGCTCTTATAATTAAAGCTAAAGCATCCAATCCATTTGCTACACCAATAGCGTATTTTGTTCCGCAATAATCAGCGAAATTTTTGCAAAAGAGTTCATTTTCTTTACCCAAAAGATACCAACCAGAATCAAGAACCCTTTTAATAGCTTCATCAATTTCCTCACGGTATTGTTCATTTATTTTGTGTAAATCTAAAAATTTAATCATTTACTATCTTTCCATCATCTGACATAACAAGCCAACCCGGAACATTTCTCGCTTCGTCGATATTTTCTATAAGCTTATCATCAGTTACCAAACATTTTTCGGGAATAATAACTATTTTATCTTTATATTTGTTAAAAACACCGCCCCAATATCCGAATGCCGAATTGGAAGCTATTTGGTGTTTACATTTAGAAATCAAATATAAATCAAAATAACCTGTATCATTATCATTTACTTCAACAAAAGTATAAGAAATATCCTCAGGCAATTGCGTTACAATCTTTTCTTTTACCCAGTCCATACCATTTGAAAAAAAGAAAAAATGCGGTTTTTTGGGTGCTAATTTTTCTTTTATATGATTAATTGCTAAAACAAAATATTCAGGTGGTAATTTATGGAAGAAATCAAGATTAACATAATCGCCACGTCTTACATGAACAGCAACAGGTTCTTCTTCGTCTTTGATTTGTTCTAAAACTTTTTGATTTGCTTCATTTAATTTTAAAGATTCAAAATCAAGACTCTGTAATAATTCTTCTCTTATAAACTCCCAATATCTCCAATGATCAAATCCACCATCCACATACATATTTCTTTTTTCAGAAAACAATTCATCACAATAAATAAAAGGGTACTCATTTTTAAAATAAAAATATTTTCTAAAAAATGAAATTTCTTCATCAGTTGCTATCTCAAAATCCAAATCAGGAAATACATTTAATAATTCAAAACTTCTTTTGTATTTATTATCACAATCCATTCCGCAAGTTTTGAACCAAGTAAGGTCATATTTGACTTTCATTCCAAGTTTTTTTTCAATGCATTTGCCTATTGCATATTTGGTTACAACAGAACAAAATCCTCCATCTACCCAAATAATAGCTGTTTTTTCAGGACTAAATTTGCTAAAAAATCTTACTAATGGTACTGAAAATTTTTCTTTTAACATATTTTTTATAGCTTTTAATCCCATATTTTTAACTCCTCAATTCAAATTCCATTCATAGGTACTTAATATTACAGTTCTGGCACCAAACATTTCTTTTTGGGAAATAAGTCCTTCATTCAATACTAATCCGTTATCCTCAGTGGAAATACCAAAACTGAAATATTTTTCGTCTTTATATAAATCATTTATTAGATAATCCATAAGATAATCAATAGCTCCAAGTTCTTTGCCTTCAAAATTAGCACCTATATATTGTGTATGTATTGTATTATTATTTTTGAAAATTACAGAACCCGCAATCATTTCTTCACCTTTAAAAACACCGAAAAGTTTTATATTATCAGGAAATTTTGCCGATAACATTGACATTTCTTCGACAGAATGAGTCGGTTTTGTGTCATATTTATCCTTTAATATTTGCTCTTCAATTCTAAAGAATGAAGCATAATCGTTAGATTCTTTTATCTCAAGATTAGATTTTTTAGCTTTACTTATTCCGCATTTTTTACCTTTGCTGAATTTAATTTTACTTTCCAAATATACCAAAGAAGAAGGCTCTTGTTTTATAATTTTTGCCCCTTGTCTGTATAATGCATAAATGGCTTCCTCTGAGGGGAATAAATGATATATGTAAGGTACAGGTTTATAAATTACCTTTTCGATATTTGCCTGCTTAAGGTACTGTTTCAATTCTTCAAAAATCTGAAGAATGGAAACAGTGGTCATTTTTTTATCAGTAATTATACCGCCAAAAGTCAGACCCTGATGAGAATACAAGCTATTACCGACCCTATTGGCAGGCAAGACAGCCATCAATCTTTCATTTTCATCAAAAAACATTAAAGAATTATCTTCAAATCTATCCGAATGATATTCCATAAAATCCCTAAAAAAAAGGAATAAACCATTTTTGGAATTTTGAATAAACTCATCCCAAATATTTTTATTTTCTTGCGAATATTTTTTTATATCCAAAATATAAAAATCCTTCTTTATTCAACTACAAAATAAGCTCTGTCCGGTAATATTTTTGATCTTATTAGTCTACAATTGTTGAGTCCAAAAACTTCTCTTAATGCGACTGTTTCACCAGGGAAATCTTCACAATTTATTTCATCCAAAGCAATAACACTTCCTTTGGTTAAATAGGGCTTAATAGCTTCCAGGCATTCTTTTGTGGGCTTGTATAACTGCATATCAAAATAAGCCAACGAAATTATTGTTTCTGTATGTGTTTCCAAATACTGCCTTATTGTTTTTGTAGCATCGCCTTTTACGAGTTCGTATTTTTTTACATTGGACATAACATTTTCATTTTGATGACAATCTAATACTTGAGATAAATAATTAATATACTCACTTCCTACCCCATAATTACCATCAACAATAAGTTGACCATCGCCATCTTGTTTAGCTATAGAAGAATAGCCTTCAAAAGTGTCAAAACCTATAACTTTTCTCGTATAATTATAAGGCTCATATACAGCTCTTAAAGATTCAAATATAGCTAAATTAGCCCCCCACCAAACGCCGAATTCCATAATTACGCCTGGAGTATTAACAATTAATTGATACAATTCATTTATATATAACAATTTTGCAACAGCTGAACTCCTCATATATAAAGGAAAATTCACAAGTAATTCATTACTTGGAATTGGAGATTTTTTGTACAACTCTAAAAATAATTCTCTATTTTCTTTTTGCAATTCTGTCGCTTTAGCCTGTAAAGCTGTTTTATTTTTTACTTTCTCACTCATTTTTCACCCTTTTACTAATTCTGCGTAACCAACACCAGTTTTACCATAATCATTACCATTATAAAACATATAAGTTTTATCATTATGTGATAATAATACAGGATAACAACACATTTTAGAATCCCAGCCTGTTTCTGAACATTCAATTCCTAATTTGTTATCTAATCTTGTCCAAAATTTACCATCTTTGGATTCTGCGTAACCTGCGATATATTTTCTTTCAATAAAATCTCTCGTATAATACATTTTATAAATGCCGTCTTCTTTATAAACTCTGGGGCGTCCTATTCTATATTCACTTCCCTCTGTGTCTACACATAAAATATTATCTTCACGAGAAAAATTTATACCGTCTTTTGATTCTGTATACCAAATATTATATGAAGGATAAGGTGTTCCATCTATGTATTGCCAACCTTTATCAATAGGATACCAAACTTTAAATATACCATCTTCATAAATTACAGAATGTATAGCTCTTATATAAGGAGCCGTATTAGTCCTGTCCATAATAGGTACTTTTTGATGTCTTTTAAAAGTATTACCGTTATCTTCACTAATTGCCAAACCTGTAAATGCAAAAAATTTAACTTTTTTAACTAGTTGAAAACCTATATAATACATATAAATTTTGTCTTTGACCCTGATTACATCACCCAAAATTACACCATTATCATCGAACATACCTGGCTCACCTATATCGAGTACAGGATTTTTCGATATATTTTTTATTATAGAAGGATTATTGGCATCTACATCAACAAACCCTATGCGACTTACTCCCTCATTATCACGCATTCCCCCATAAATACGAATAGTATCCGTATTTAACATTATAGCGGTTGGAGTCATAAAAGAATTACTATCCCAATTATTTTTGCCATCAGGACAATATATTAGTCCTTTTTTCTCCCATTTCATTGATAGTTTACTCCTTCACTTTAAAAAATCTTGTAGCACTTATTTTGGATGGTTCAGCAGGATTACCTTTATAAATAAGATTTTCTTCAGTATTCTTATTTATAACAGCACCAAGTGCAATAAAATTATCTTTTGCTATCTTAACATTATCCGCGAGAGTAGAATTTACTCCCAAAAAAGAATTTTCACCAATTTCACAATAGCCTGAAATTACAACATGTGAAGTTATAAAACAATTATCTTTAATAATAGAACGATGCCCAAGGTGGTTTCCGCTCCACATAACAACATTATTTCCGACTTCGGTGAATGGCTGCAAAGTATTATCTTCTAAAATAAAACAATTTTCACCAATTTTGACATTGTGCCAAACAAAAGCTTTAGAACTTATATAGCTTGCCAAAAAATAGCCTTTGTTTTTTGTTTTTTTATATAAATTTGTTCTGTCCCTATTGAGCTTACCTGAGGCAAGAGCGACGAAAGCATCATATTCACCAGGAGGATAAATATTCTCAAGATTTTCAAATTCAACAACAGGCAAACCAACGAAATTATTTTCTTTCAAATATTCTTTCTCTACGCTAAAAGCTACAATTTCGTAATCAGAATCATAAGAAAAATACTCATACGCCAATTGAGCTGTTTCTCCCGTACCGACAATTATAAGTTTTTTTGTTTTGTTATTATTCATTTTGCAACCTCTTTTAAAAATTCATCATAATCTCTGATATATTCATCAGGATTATAATAATCACTTGCCAAAACTACCAAAACACAACCTTGTGAAAAATCAAACATTTCACGCCAAAGATTTTTACCGACATAAAGAGCTGTATCAGGTGAACTAAGTTCGAATATTTCAGAATTCAGCCCATCATCAAGCTTGATTTTACAACATCCATTGACACAAATAAGTACTTGCTCCAAATCTTTATGAGCGTGATAACCTCTTGGAACACCTTTTTTAGTGTCATAAATATAATAAACTCTTTTGACATCAAAAGGGAGATTTTTATTAGCCTCAAGAGCAATCAGTTGTCCTCTTTCATCACCATAAGCTTTCAGGTCATATAAATAATATTTTTCATTATGTTTTTTCATATTTTTATCCAATCCTCAAGCAATAAATCATCTGTATTTGTATCCGGATTGTTAAACCATTTTTGGGGTGCAATGACAATTTTGTCAGGGTTTTCATTCAGCCACGCTCCCCACCAAGAAAAAGAACTATTGGCAATTATATTGTGCTTACAATGTTTCATCAGTTCCATATCCAAATAAGCAGCCCTTTCGTTGTTGATATCAACAATTGTAAAAGGATAATCTATTTTTAAATTTTCTATCACCCAATTTATATCATCTGAAAAAAGATAAAAATGAGGGTTTTTAACTTTAGAACTTATATATTCAATTGCATTTTTGTAATAGTCCAAAGAACAAGTACCGTGGAATGCATTTGCATTTGGGTTTGTCACATAATCTCCCCTACGCACATGTAATGAAACAGAATTATGGCTATTTATTTTATCTAACATATCCTGATTTTTTGAATCCAAAGCTTCTTTGGGAGAAAATTCTTTTAACAGTAGCTCCCTAATATCTTCAAAATATTTTTCGGATTGATAATAACCAATATAATAAGCGTCTTTTTTGTATTCTAAAAGTTGTTCATCAAATTCTATTGCATTTTTTTCAACAACTTTATTAGATTGAGGATTAGGACGTTTTCTTAATTTACGGAAAAATTTTGCGATTTTAGATTCTTTTTCGTTCATACATTTTTTTACTTGTTTGGGAGTGGCAAAACTCGCATCCAAATTAAAAACATCTAAATCATAAGGACGATGTGTTGTATCTTTTGATTTTTTAACATCCTCAAACCATGACAAATCCAATAAAATAGGTTCTTTAAACTTATTTTGCAATGCTTTTGAAAAAGCATATTGGAACATTTGATTCCCTAAACCACCCATAAGTTTGACGATTTTAAGATAATTTACTTTTTTGTCAGAAACACCTCTTAACCAATCAGGGCCACCATATTTCGCCATTGATTTGTCGCAAATTATCATTTTCATTTTTGGTTTTAATGCTAAAAGAGTTTCCTGATTAAAGCTTATTAGTTCAGGAATCGCATAGTCAGGGGTCAAAATTAGAGGGTTTTTGTCCAAAACATATTTGTTTAGCTGGCTTTCATCATGCCATAAAGCAATAATTCCTTTTTTCAAATCAGCTTTTATTTTTTGATTTATATCTTCGCAAAGTTTAAGAAATGCCGATGAAATACCTCCGTTAAAGCCCCCCATAAAGTAATATTGACCTTCATTATCAGAAATATAAGCCGAAGATTTTGGATTTTTGTCATAACTAAAAGTTTTTCGGTCACATTTATAAAACCCCGGATGGCACGTAACCATTATGCCCTGTTCCTCGGAAGGAAAAATTTCTTCTCCGATTGGCGCAACAGGATGCATAGTTCCGTTAATAAAATACATATAATCGTATTCTTTTAATTGCTCTTTTGCTTTTAAAAACATATCAAACCGCATCAATGTATCGTAAGGCCAACCTAATTTTTTTTGATTTATTACTACAACATTTTCATTATCTTCAAAGTCAAAATTTTTGCTGTCTGTAAATAAAAAATATGTTTTCTGATGACCTTTCAAAAAAAATTCTTCACAAGAAGTATAAAAATTCTTCCAAAAAGTGATATATCTTCCAGTTGCTATAAATAAAACTGCTATTTTCATTTTTTACCTACTTCTTAAATGTTAATTTTTTTTGATTGAAGAACTCCACCGTTTTTATAAGACCTTCGTTAAGTGCGACTTTAGGTTCGTATCCTAATAATTCAATGGCTTTTTTGTTATCCAAAACACTCTTTTTTATATCACCTTGCCTCGGTGGTGTATAAATCGGTTTCAATGAATAGTTTGTATTATTACTCATAATTTCAAACAATTCATTAATAGTTGTTTCTGTATTTGAAGAAAAATTCATAATTTCATTTTTCAAATTGGATTTTATAGCGCGCAGATTTATTTCTGCAATATCTTCAACATAAATAAAATCTCTTACTTGCTCACCGTCGCCATGAATTTCAACTGATTGCTGATTTAACATTCTTTCCACAAAAACAGCTATAACACCTGTTTCACCTTCTGTATTCTGACGCGGACCATAAACGTTTGAATACCTAAAAATTAAATAATCCAAACCCGAAATTTTTATATATTGTTCCATAGCATTTTTAGATATTGCATACGGGGATAAAGCATTAACTATATGTTTTTCATCAATAGGAAGATATTCAGGATTTGCATATAACGCAGCTGTAGAAGCTGCTATAAATTTTTGAATTTTATGTTTTTGACAACATTTGATTAAATTTATGCTGGCCTTTATATTATCTTCCATATCTCCTATCGGATCTTTTATAGATTGACTTACAGAAGCTTGTGCTGCCATATGAATAACATATTTTATATCATTACTTTCAAAAATTTCTTCCAAATTATCGGCATTCAAATCCATATTATAGTAAGTTGCTTTTTCATTTTTGAAATTTGGTAAAACTTTATCTAAAACTATTACATTGAACCCTCCGCTGACAAATTTATCAACGATGTGAGAACCTATAAAACCTGAACCGCCTGTAATTAAAATGCTCATTTATTATAACCCAATACAGTATTTTTAATCATAAAATACAAACTGTTTTTAACCAGTTTATTCAATTTATTATTCCACAAAGTACTTAAAAAAGTATAATCTCTTTTACAATTTTTAACCGCAAGCTTATAAATAGGAACAAAATCTTGCGGAGATATTTTATTTTTTACTTTTTGTAATCGAAATTCTAAATGCCTGACTACTATTTCAAACTCTTCTGAAGTTATTATTTGTTTTTCATTAAGCTTTATTTTAATTTCTTCAATTTTTCTTGTGTCTTCAAAATAATTTTCACCTAAATATTTTTTTTGATAATAAAGTCTTAAATTTATCGCCATATCGACTTGTTCTTTTGAGCTTGCAACAGAAATATTATTTTCATGTAGCCGATAATTCAATAAAACTTCCGGCAAGTTTGCAAACTTTGTCTTCTCCATCATATTAAGCCACAAACCGTAGTCTTCGGCATTTTTATGTTCTTCGTTATATTTGAAATCGTATTTATCTAGCGTAGATTTTCTTATCATAACAGTCGGATGCCCGATGGCATTATTATTGAATAAGAAAAACTCTTTGATGTCAGCATCTTCCGACGGAAGATCCATTATAATATCCTTGGGAAATCTTTTAAACCATGTGCCGAGAACATCAATATCTTTATTGTTATCTAAAAAGTCGACTTGTTTGGCGAATCTTTCGGGAAGTGAAATATCATCCTGATCCATCCTTGCGATATATTCACCTGTTACTAGCTCTAAACCTCTATTTAATGTTTTTATTAAGCCTAAGTTTTCTTCATTTTCAAAATATTTTATCCTGGAATCGTCGTAAGATAAAATAACTTGTTTTGCATTATTTGTAGAAGAATCGTTTATTATTATAAATTCGTAATCAGAATAAGTTTGATTTAATATACTTTCAATTGACTCTCTCAAATATTCTTCTTTAGGGTTATAAACGGGCATTAAAACCGATATTTTAGGCATGTTATTGTGACCTTTTACTATTATTATTTATAAGTTTATCACAAAAATTTTTTGAAATATTTTTGTGTCACTTTATTTTTATTTTATAATAAAATAACCAAATGGAAGGTGGAAAAATGTCAACTATTAAAAAAATTTTAATCAGCGGAGCATCCGGAATGGTGGGGAAAAACCTGACTGATAGGTTGCATATTGATTATGAAATTTTAAGACCTTCAAGTTCAGAACTAAATTTATTAGATTTAAATATTGTTACAAAGTATTTAGAAGAAAATAAGCCTGATTTAATAATACATTGCGCGGGTAAAGTTGGAGGTATTCAAGCAAATATTTCCGAACCCACAGAATTTTTGTATGAAAATACTATGATGGGTTTTAACCTTGTAAAAGCAGCTCAAAATATAGGCATTAAAAAGTTTTTAAATCTGGGCTCAAGCTGTATGTATCCCAGAAATGCAAAAAATCCTCTTAAAGAAGAATTGGTCTTAAAAGGAGAACTTGAACCAACAAATGAAGGTTATGCCATAGCAAAATGTGCTGTTGCAAGATTATGCGAATATATTTCAAGACAATATCCTGAATTTGCTTATAAAACTATAATCCCTTGTAATCTTTATGGAAAATATGACAAATTTTCAGAAAAAAACTCACATATGATACCTGCGG
>JAEWLZ010000090.1 GCA_023457295.1 Cyanobacteria bacterium OH_PDB_112 | reverse complement strand
GAGGCTGAACGAAGTGAACGCCTATGCTGAAAGATTTAGCTTTTGTCCCGCAGGAGCTGATTTTTGCTGTGCTTTATAAAAATTGTATTCTTTCAAAATTTCATATCCGACTTGTTCTTGCTTAGGGAGTTCCACAAGTTTTGCGGGTATTCCGGCATGGTGGATTTTAGGTACAAGATCTTCGGATTTAATCATAATAGGTCCTGTATAATCATCATCGGTATCATTGCAAATAAAGCTTATGTTGCCTTTCATATCTTTTTTTGCGCCGATTATCGTGATTTCATGACCTCCAATAACTGTATTGTTTTGATCAAATTCGATTATGCCTATAATTACGTTTGAACCCGAGCCTAGAGATTGAAGCAAGTGGTCTTCTGTGGATTTAAAGTCAAAATTATAGCCTTGTAATTTTTGATTTTCGTCAATATTTTGATAGACGATAGAAATTTTCGGTTCATCATCAACAATACTTTCAAGGAAATTCTTTTCAAATTCTGTCAATCCTTCGTTATTTACGCTAAATTTGCCGTATCTTTTATCTGTTAAAGAATTATAAGCATTTTGAGAAGCTAAATTCATAAAAGCTGATTGCATTAAAGTTGAAACCGCAGAACGCTCGTTTGGATCTTGATAGTTGTTTTGAACTTGCGCCCTTGCCATGGCATTTGCATCAGGCTTGACGTATACATCAACAAAATTCCAATTATCAGCAGGTTTTTTTACACTTACGTTAAAGTCTTGTAAAAGTTCAAGAGATTCGAGTCTTGAAGGAGAAATATTTCCGTAAGGCACTCTTCTTACAAATTCACCGTCAGGAGATGTTAATGCGGCGGCAATACGGGCATATTCGGCAGGTTTTTTATCTGCTAAATTAAATTGCATACTGGCAGCAGGACATGTACTGCTGTATTCTACATTGTAATCTGAAGGATTTAGCGTAAAGCCTTCAGGGGCATGGTTTTCTTTTTGGAGTTGTTTTTCGTATTCTATGATTGAAGAATCCAATTCTTTTGGGATATCTCCAAATTTCTGAGTAATTATAAAGGGATTTTCAAGTTCTTTTACCGTGCTTTTTAAAATAACACTGTTATCAAGTCCGGCATGACGTTGAGTTGTTGCTATTAAATACAAATTATCAAGGGTTGTTGAGCCGTCATTAGAATTAGTATTTAATAGTCTGCCTGTTTTTAAAAGATTCTGAAGACCTCTTCTCGTTTCGGGATCTGCAATGTTTTTAATTTCTTGATATTTTCGGTTTTGGTCAGGGTTTTGTATTTTCTCTGAATCAAAAAGCCCCGCAAAGGCAACTTTTTGAGGAATTTTTTCAATAGGTTCGCTTATTGGTGGATTTGGAACAGTTTTTGACATGGAAAAAGCGCTATCAGAATCATTCGAGGTTTCTTGAGGCCCCAAATTTCTTTTAGCGGAAATTTGATTTATTGTATTATTGTTGTAATTATTTACTGCACCGATTACCATGTATAATTATTCACACTACCCATTACCATACCTATATGTTTATAAAAACAGAAAACGGTTAAAAATTGCTTTTTTAATATTTGAAATGTAACAAAAATGAAGCAAAAGGAATTTAAAAGGAAAAATTTTTGATTAAAGAGTCAGAAAAAATAAAATTTAAGCCTATTAATCTTAAAGAAAGAGCTGTTTATTTAAGACGTTTGATGAGGTTTAAATACCCACCTGATAAAAGGAACAGAGTTTACAGGCAGATTTTGACGGCACATACGGTTGAGCCCAAAGTAAGCAACAAAATTTTTGATACTCTTTTACCTGCTGAAATTGATAAAATGGTAAGTCAAATATGGAATTTTGAATTAAAGGGTGATTTTAAAATTAATCAAAAAATATGGGCGAATGATGTAAGGTGTTTTAATTCTAAAAAAATGATTGAGGATATGTTAGGGGCTTCTTTTCAAAATATTTCCGAACTGTGTCAAATTTTTGAAAATAGCGGATATGAAATTTCTTGTAATCCAAAAACCTATGACGATTTTTATTTTGCGATTAATGAGCAGTTTCCGTTAATTTTTGATGATGTGAAAATCCCTTACATAAAAAAAGTTTTGCTTGTGGAAGGTGCAACGGAAGAAATTTTATTGCCGAAATTTGCTTTAATCGCCGGACTTGATTTTGAAAAAGAAGGGGTTTTTTTAACAGCGTCAGGGGGGAAAAATCAGGTTGTTAAAGATTATCTTTTTCATAGGGAAAATTTAAATCTAAAAATAGCTGTAATTCTTGATTCTGACGCAAAAGAACAAAGCGATTCTATTAATGCAATTTTGCGAGGACAGGACGATATTTTGTTGTTGGAAGATGGTGAGTTTGAGGATTTATTGCCATTGGATTTGATTTTGAAGGTTTTAAATAAAGAATTTAAAAATACTGCGCAGGTTTTCAAAAAAGATTTGCAAGAGGATTTGCCTATGACTCAAAAACTCTATGAACTTTATAAAATTAAAGGGTTTGGCGAGTTTAAAAAAGTTGAATTCGCACATTTGATATTTGATTCTTTAAGAGATTTATCAGATTTGGGAGAGAAAATTTTGCAAGTTGTTGAGTTTATTAAAAAATAAGCTTTTCTTTTGAAAACATTCTCAACTTTAATTTTCGCAATAATTTGAGTTTTTTTTAAATATTTTTAGTACAATTGTATTTAAATAGAGATGGGATGTTCGCAAATGATAGATTTAAAATACAAAAGGGTTTTGCTTAAGCTTAGCGGCGAAGCACTTATGGGCGAAGAAAGTTTTGGTATTTCGCCTGATATAATTAATAAAATTGCCGATGAAATTAAGTATCTTCACGACTTGGGCGCAGAACTTGCTATTGTAGTCGGAGGCGGAAATATTTTCAGAGGTGTTAAAGGGAGTGAAAAACTTGGAGTTGATCAGGCATCCGGTGATTATGTAGGCATGCTGGCAACAGTTATGAACGCATCTGTTTTGCAAGGAGTTTTGCGTAAAAAAGATGTTCAGTGTAGAGTTTTAAGCGCTATTACTATTAATGAAATAGCAGAACCATATATAAGATTTCGAGCAATGCGCCATTTGGAAAAAGGGCGCGTTGTTATTTTTGCGGCAGGAACGGGAAATCCTTTCTTTACGACAGATACGGCAGCAGCGCTTCGCGCTTCTGAAATTGACGCTGAAATTATGCTTATGGCAAAAAATAAAGTGGACGGAATTTATGATTCTGATCCAAAAGATAACCCAAATGCCAAAAAATTTGATTTTCTCTCATATGATGAAATTTTGCATAATGATTTGAAAGTTATGGATGCTGCTGCGATTTCTTTATGCAAAAACAATAACATTCCGATTGCGGTATTTGATTTTGCCGCAAAAGGTTGTATAGAAAAGATTTTAAAAGGTGAAAAAATAGGAACATTTGTAGGAGGTAAACAATAATGCCAACGGATGAACTTTTGCTTAACGGCGAAGAAAAAATGGAAAAAGCTATTACAAATTTAAAAAGAGAATTTGCTAATGTTCGTACAGGACGTGCAAATCCTATGATTTTAGATAAAGTGCAAGTCGAATATTACGGAATGCCTACCCCGATAAGACAGGTGGCAAATGTTACTGTTCAAGACGGACAAACTCTTGTTATTGCGCCTTTTGACAGAAGTTCTCTTATGGATGTGGAAAAAGCTATTTCAAAATCTGATTTAGGTATTACGCCCAATAATGATGGATCTTGCATCAGAATAACATTTCCTCAACCGACAGAAGAAAGACGTCGCGAGCTTGCTAAAACGGTAAAAAAACTTGGAGAAGAAGCAAAAGTTGCGATAAGAAATATTCGTCGTGATATGGTTGATGATCTTAAAAAACTTGAAAAGTCTGAAAATCTTCCTGAAGATACTGTAAAAGGTGTTCAGGATGATATTCAAAAATTAACAGATAAATATACAAAAATCATCGATTCTCAAGTTGATGAGAAAGAAAAAGAGGTTATGACCGTCTAGTGAAAAGAGTAATCACAGGTTTAATTTTTTCCGCAATTACATTTGCGTCTATTCTTTTAGGCGGAGCTTGGTTAGCCGTGTTTTTGGCTTTGCTCTGTTTTTTGGGAGAAAAAGAATATGTTACTTTAAACGAAAGTAAGGGTAATCGACCAAGTTTAACTTTTATAGGTTTTTTTGGTTTTTTGATTTTCTTTACGGCTCTTTTGGGTAGATATGACTGGATGATAGCAATTGTAGCTGCTGCTACTATAACAGCTTTTTTGGCAATTATGTCCCGACAAAAGGCAACAATAGCGGATACTGCTACAAGTCTTTTAGGTGTTCTTTACGGAATGTTGCTTCCTGCTCATTTGGTTTTGCTTCGTGGAATTGATACTCATGGGCTTACTTTTTTGAATTATACTTTTAATCCGCATGGTTTTTTCAAACTTAATGAAGGACTAGGATATCTTATTTTGGTTTTTTGTATAATTTTGGCTACAGATATAGGAGCTTTTTATATAGGAACAAAATTGGGGAAAACACCACTTGCTCCTGTTATTAGCCCTAAAAAAACTGTTGAAGGTTCAATCGGTGGACTTGTGGCTTCTGTGTTAATTTCTGTTTTAGTCGGAACGTCGATTCATATTGATATTTTAAATTGTATTTTTGCGGCAATTATTTTCTCTGTTTTTGCTCAGCTTGGCGATTTGGCGGAATCTATGATGAAAAGAGATGCCAATGCTAAAGATGCTAGTGATATTTTACCGGGGCACGGTGGAATTTTGGATAGAGCGGACAGTTTTATTTTTACAGCCGCTGTTGCTTATTATTATTTTAATTATGTTTACGTTTATATAAGGTTACTTTCCGAGAGATTATTCTAATGCTTAAAAAAGAAAGAACAGAATTATTAAAGGTTTTTTTAAAGCTACAAAATCTAAAATGTTCTAATTTGCAACTTTTAGATATGGCATTGACTCATAGCTCTTATATTAATGAATATAGTATTGAAGAATATAGCGATTATGAGAGGCTTGAATTTTTGGGAGATGCTGTTTTAAAGCTTATTATAAGCGATTATTTATTCAATATTTTTCCTGAATATGATGAAGGTCGCTTAAGTAAAATCCGTTCAATTATAGTCAGTGATACTACTTTGGCTAGTTTTGCAAGAAAAATAAAACTTCATCAGTATTTACAAATTGGTCCTGCTGAAGAAAAACAGGGCGGAAGAATGAGGGAGTCTACTCTTGCTTGTGCTTTTGAAGCACTTTTAGGGGCTTTATATTTGGATGATAAATTAGATAAACTTTATGCGTTTTTAATTAATTTGGCATCAGCCGAGGTTGAGTTTATAGATAAAAATGATGTTTTTTACAATCCAAAGGCTATTTTGCAGGAATATACGCAAGAGCAATACAAAATTCTTCCTATTTATCAAACTGTCGGAGAAACAGGCCCTGCTCATGACAGAACTTTTACTGTGAATGTTTTTATCAAAGAACAGGTGGTAGGACAAGGACAGGGCAAGTCTAAAAAAGAAGCCCAGCAAAAAGCCGCATATAGTGCTATCGAAAGATTAGGTCTTGTAAAAGATGAATAAAATTCTTGTTGCTCCTTCAATTTTGTCAGCTGATTTTGCGAATTTGGAACGTGATATCAGATTGGTAGAAAAAGCAGGTGCGGACTGGATTCATGTGGATGTTATGGATGGGCATTTTGTGCCGAATATTACAATTGGCGCACCTGTTGTAAAGAGCTTGCGTAAGGTCACAAAACTTCCTTTGGATGTTCATCTGATGATAGAAAATCCTTGGAAGTACATCCCGGATTTTACAAAAGCTGGGGCTGATGTTATTACGGTACATCAAGAAGCTTGTGTTGATAATCTCTTCGAAGTTATTGAGCAAATCAAGTCTTACGGTATCAAAGCAGGGGTTTCTATTAAGCCCAAAACAAGTGTTGATGCGATAAAGGATATTTTGCCATTAGTTGATATGGTGCTTGTGATGAGCGTTGAACCAGGGTTTGGCGGGCAGAGTTTTATGGAAAATTCTATCTCTAAGATTGCAGAAATTAGAGCCTTAGTGCCTGAAATTGATATTCAGGTGGATGGAGGCATAAATTCTGATACTGCGCGTCTTGTAACTCAGGCAGGCGCAAATATTTTGGTCGCAGGCTCAAGTGTTTATGGCACCGAGGATGTTGCTGCCGCTATTAAGGCATTAAAGTAGGATTTTCAGGATTTTTAGAAATTAATTCCTGTCTGTAAAAATTTTTCCACGGGAGTTTTCTTATATTTCAAGAAAATTTGACTTATGAAGATAGATTTTTGTCGAACCTTCGCTTATAAGCAATTTTTTCCATTTTCAAACTTTTTTATAAGGTTTTTTACCCATTTTGGAGTATTAACATAAAAACTTTTGTTTTCTTTATTTTCACTACCTATAACCAATGATGGAGTTCCAAAAATTGAAATTGGCGGTGAGTTTTTTTTTGTATTTTTAATAGAATCTTGTAAAAAATTTTCCGATGGTAACAAATTAACACCAAGACTGTCGTTCATATTATTTTTCCTCTTTAGATGTTATAAAAAATATGCATGGCTTATATACTTATAAAGGATGACTTAATAAGAAAATTGCTTCAATTAATTTAGTAATAATTATTTTTTTACATTTCTTAATTATTATTTTATTAGCAAATTTAGCTTTCGCAGACAATTGTGAAAACCTTTTGGTCTGTGAGTCTTTGACCAAAAACCAAATAATAATTTTTAGGATTTTTTATATGAATCTTAGTTTCGTCAAAATAACACCAAAGGCTATTGTTTTGCGGGCTGTGTTTTATATCTTTGTATACTTCCACATACATGTTTTCATATGCGTTGACGACTTTTATCTCTGTTGGTTTAGCTTTTGCAGCAAGTGACAGATACTGCTTGAATTTGTCCAAAAGCTGCAAACTTATGAAATTTTTATTCATAGGAGGTTTTTCAATAGGAATTTGATAAAGCTGTCCCAAAGAAAGAGTTCTTGTATAAGGTGCAAGCTCAATTAAAGCTTTTTTGGAATCAACAAAATTGTTAACCTTAAAAACTTCAGGAGGAATATGTTTTTTTGTAAGCCTGCTTTTTAGGTCAAAACTTAGAAAACTTTTAATTTTAGGTTTGCGCCAAATCCTTACATTCGCTGTTTTTAGCTGAAGAATTCTTTTAAAATTAAGTAAAATCCACTTTATTTTGTATCCGAGTTCGAGTCCGGATTTTGTGTAAATCGGCGTTGTATAAAAATCTAAAGAATAAGAAAGTTTTTTTTCTGTTTCAAAATTCAGTTTGTGGGTTTTGGCGGAGCATTGACAAACTTCTTTTATTTTTACCGAAGGGAATAAGGGTAATTCATGAGAATCAGGATAAGAATGGTAATAATAATAAGTTTGAATACCTTTTTGGAAACCGAAAAAAGCAGACAAAAAATCTTTATAAAGCCTGTGAGGAAGATATGAAAGAGGGTTTAGCCACTTTAACCACCAGTGTTTAGGCTTTTTTTTGATAGGTTGTAGAGATTTTAAATTTCCCTTTTGCATATCAAATCTACACTTTTTTGAACTCTACTCATAGGTTCTGAAATATCAATGTTTTCACCCATTTCCAACAATGTTGCGGTAATACTTTCAAACTCTGTTCCTTCGCATTTAAAATTGCGTGGAAATGTTAGCCTGGCAGGAGATTCTGCGAGCTTTGTTCTTATAAGACATTCATTGTCACCGGTAACTTGAACCTTATCATTGCTTGATAAAATAGGATTTTGAGCAGTAGCTATTTTAAAGATACTTTTTGCGTCTTTGTATTCTAATAATGATTCATCGCTGACAATAAGATAGTCGTAACTGCTTGATAATACTTTAAGTAAGCTATCTAAGATGACATCAACTTTAAGATATTTTTCCAAATTATTTCCATACAAAACCCTTTGAATTTTTGTAGGGATAATCGGTTCTGTATAACGAAATTCCAGAGGAAAACCTTTTGTGTCGCAAATAAGTACCGCACCTAAAATGCCGCCTGAGGGGGCTTGTCTTGTGATAAGATAAGCCAGTTTTTTATCTTCCATTAAATTATGCTCCTGTTTAATGCCGGTGTATTATGAGTTAACAAATTACGAAGTTTCATAATTGCCTGAGAATGCAGCTGACAAACTCTTGATTCTGAAACATCAATAGCTTCGCCGATTTCTTTCATTGTCATGTTTTCGTGATAGTAAAGAGCTAAAATTACACGTTCTCTTTCGGGTAATCTTGCAAGAGCTTTTTCAAGGTCTTTTTTTGAATCTTTTTCTTCTAGTTTTTCAAGAGGAGTGGATGCTTTATCATCTTTTATTGTATCTATAAGTTCTGTGCTATCCGAGTTTGATAGGTCTTTTTTCTCATGAAGCGACAGCACCGAAACTTTATGTCCGTCAGCTATAACTTCTTCAATTTTATCCGGAGTTGTTTCAAGATGGGCGGCAAGTTCTTCAGTTGATGGCATTCGTCCTAATTTATCCGCTAGTTCTTGTGTTGCTGTTTGAACAATTTTTAATTTTTGCTTTACTGCTCTTGGAACCCAGTCAAGGCTTCTTACTTTATCAATAATTGCCCCGCGAATTCTAGTAAGGGCGTAAGTTTCAAATTTAGCCCCTTTGTCTAAACGATATTTATTAATAGCATCAATAAGACCTTCAACACCGTAGCCCGCCAAATCATCAGTTGCAATAGTTGTAGGTAAATTCACTCGAACACGACCGACAACGTATTTTACAAGAGGAAGATATTGGATAATTAAAGTATCTCGAAGAGCTTTATTTTTTTCTTTATCTTCTAAATACTTAGCCCAAATCTCTTTCAGTTCTTCTTCTGAAAGCTTCCTTACTTTATTGTTTTGCCCAAGATTAATTACATCCATTATAAATCAGCAACCAAAACTAACTCCCTCTTTTTAAGGATATTAAAATACCCTTCATAACAAATTTTACAGGTTTTGGTTTTTTTGTAATCATTCATCTGACCCAAATGCCTTATTTCCTGTTAAATTTTCGTATTGTTTCGACCATTTTTTTGTTTTTTGTTATGATGTAAGTTGTGAACAAATAAAAAAATAGGAGAAATTATGAATACTCTGAATTGTGATGTTAAAGATTTGAATTTGGCCGAACAGGGCAAAAAACAGATAGAATGGGCTATGCGTGATATGCCTGTTTTGGGTCAAATTAAAGAAAGATTTAGAAAAGAACAACCTTTCAAAGGTTTAAAAATAGGTATTTGTAACCATATTACAAAAGAAACCGCAAACTTGGGTATTGCGCTTAAAGAAGGCGGAGCAGAAGTTCTTTTGGTGGCTTCAAATCCTCTTTCTACTCAAGATGATGTTGCGGCATCTTTGGTGAAAGACTACGGAGTTCCTACTTTTGGATATGCGGGAGAAGATTCTGAGACATATCAAAGACACGTTAAAGAATTGATAGATTTTCATCCTCAATTTTTGGTTGATGATGGCGGTGATGCGGTTTGTACTTTCCATAAAAATTACCCCGAACAGCTATCAGAAATCATAGGTTCATCAGAGGAAACCACAACAGGTATTATTCGTTTGAAGGCTCTTGAAGCTTCAGGACAGCTTGCTTGGCCTGCTGTCGGAATAAATGAGTCTTTGACAAAACATTTATACGATAACCGTTACGGTACGGGGCAAAGTGCAATAGATGGGGTTTTGCGTGCGGCAAATATTCTTATTTCAGGCAAAACAGTTGTTATCGTTGGCTATGGCTGGTGCGGAAAAGGTTGTGCTATGCGCGCAAGAGGACTTGGTGCAAATGTAATCGTAACAGAAGTAGACCCTCTAAAAGCTCTTGAAGCTGTTATGGAAGGATATTCAGTTATGCCTATGGAAGAAGCCGCAAAACTTGGTGACTTGTTCATCACAGTTACAGGAAACCGCCATGTAATAGACCTTGAGCATATGCTTTCTATGAAAGATGGTGCAATGCTTTCAAATGCCGGACACTTTGACCATGAATTCAATGTGGCTGCTTTGAAAACTCGTGTTAAAGAAATTAAACAAATTAGACCTTCTCTAGAAGAATACAAAATGGATAACGGACGTTCATTGTTTGTTCTTTGTCAGGGTCGTTTGGTTAATCTTGTTGCCGCAGAAGGTCACCCCGCAAGCGTTATGGATATGAGCTTCTCAAATCAGGCACTTGGCGTTGAATTTATAATCAAAAATCGTGCAGATTTAGAAAATAAGTTCTATGTTCTTCCAAAAGAAAATGATATTAATATCGCAACGCTCAAACTTCAAACTATGGGTGTTGAAATTGATACATTGACTCC
>JAEWLZ010000089.1 GCA_023457295.1 Cyanobacteria bacterium OH_PDB_112 | reverse complement strand
CTCTAAAAGCATTAACGGCTTTTGAGTTTGGAGCGTGCCTTAAAACTGTTCTTCCATATTTAGGAGATTCTGCTAGAGCACTTGCTCTTGGAATAATAGCGTCAAAAACATAACTTTTAAAATTTCTTCTTAAGTCTTTTTCGACGTCTCTGCTAACCCTGCTTCTTCTTGAATACATTGTTAGAACTGCCCCTATAATATTAATATTTCTGTCTAAATTTTCGTTAATTAATTTAATGTTTGATGTTAATTGTCCTAATCCTTCAATTGATAAATATTCAGCCTGTACTGGTATTAAAACATCGTCTGCAGCCACTAATGCGTTAAGTGTTGGAAGCCCCAAAGACGGAGGACAATCAATAAAAACTAAATCATAATTATCTTTTACCGAATCAATAACTTTCTTTAATCTAAACTCTCTATCTTTCATATTCACTAAATCAATAGAAGCTCCTGCTAGATCATGCGATGTTGGTAAAATATCATAACCTAAAAAAACCGTTCTTTTAATAACTTCTTGAGGATGAACTTCTCCTAAAATTGCTTCATAAACAGATTTCCTTAATGTTTTTGGATCAATTCCAAGAGAAAAGGTTGAATTAGCCTGAGAATCAAAATCAACTAAAAGAACCCTCTTTCCATAAGCAGTTAAAAAAACTGGTAAATTTACCGCTATAGAAGTCTTTCCAACTCCTCCTTTTTGATTTGCTACTGCAATTACTTTAGTCATTGTCTTTATTATATCACTAATATTAGCAACTTGGCAAATCCTCTTTTATTTCTTCTCCGACAAGTGTTGTTTTGTTTGCTCCAATTTTTCTTCCTGGATAAACCATTGTATTAATTCCTGTCCTTACATTGTCTCCAATAATTGTTCCGAACTTATTTCTTTTTGTGTCGACAAGTACTCCCTTAACTAAACTCTTTATAGTTTCCTTATCGTGTCTTAAATTAGCCGTTATAAATCCAGCCCCTAAATTAACATTTGAACCAATAATAGAATCTCCAATGTAAGATAAATGATTGATATTAGTATTTTCCCCAATTAAACTATTTTTAATTTCAACCGAAGCACCGATAGAGCAATTATTAGAAATAACGGTTCCTTTTCTTAAATAAGCATTTGGTCCTATTTTTGAATTATCACCAATATATACTGGTCCTTCAATATAAGTTCCACTTTTAATAATCGTTCCCTTGCCTATATAAACACCTCCTTTTAAGGTAACTCCTTTTTCAACCTTTCCTAATTTTTTAAATTTAAAATCTTTGAAAAGAACTTCTGTCATGTTGAACAAGTCCCAAGGATAAGAAGCAGGAATCCAAAATTCAGCTTCCACAAAATTAAGATTATTTAAATTAATTAATTTTTTAACATAATCTGTAATTTCATACTCTCCTCTTTCTGATTTAAAAATTTCTTCTTCAAAAATAGACTTTGGAAAACAATATAGTCCAATATTAGCTAAATCACTTTTTGGATTTTGTGGTTTTTCTTCTATTCCAATAACTTTGTTTTCAGAGATAGAAACGATTCCAAAACTGCTAGGATTAGAAACTTTTTTTACCGCAATGGCTGGACATTTTTCGACTAATTTTTGAATATCTTTTTTATGATAAAGATCGTCCCCATTCATGATAATAATTTTATCTTCATTAATTTCTAAAGAAGCTATTTTAGCTGAGTTCCCAGTACCAACAATTTCTTCATCAAAAACATATCTTATTTTTATTCCTTGATATTCTTCGCCAAGTTTTTCTTTTATTTTATCTCCTAAATATCCAATAACAATAAAAACTTCATCAACTATTCCTTTTAAGTTTTCAAGGTTGTGCTCTAAAATAGATTTTTCAAGTATTTTTGTCAGTGGTTTTGGAGTGGTTTTTGATAACGGCAAAAATCTTATTCCATTACCAGATGCTAGTATTACCGCTTTCATATTATTTCCATTAATTTATTAATAATATTTTTCGAATCATAATCTAATCCAATATGCTTATTATCATTATAAACATCAAAATCAATTAAATCAATTCCTTTTTTGCTAGTGTTAAAAAAAATATAATCTAAATCTCTTCCTAAATATTTTTCAATTTCTGCTTCAAAATCAGAAACTTTAAAATTATCAGTTTCTCCTTTTTTGTTCTCCTGATTGCAAATATAAATAACCTTTGCTTTTGTTTTTTGAAAAACTTCTTTGATTCCAGAGACAAGAAGTATTTGAATGAGTGAAGAATACAAATCTCCTGGACCAATAGTTACAAAATCAGCCTCTATAATTTTTTCATAAGCTTCTTTGTAAATAAAAGCTTCTTTGTCTAAAAAAACTTTTTTAATTTTAGAGTTGTGTTTGGGAATATCTATATTTGTTTCTCCTTTTATAATTTCTCCACTTTCAAGTTCCGCACATAAATTAACATTATCAAATGTAGCGGGCAAAACTTTGAACCTTGTTCTAAAATATTTATTTAAAGCAGACACCTTGTCTTTCTCTTTAAGCAAAATGACCGTCATAATTAAATT
>JAEWLZ010000088.1 GCA_023457295.1 Cyanobacteria bacterium OH_PDB_112 | reverse complement strand
CGCAATGGAGATCAGCTGGCGCTGCCCCTGGCTCAGGCCGGAGCCGTCGCCGGTGAGCACGGTATCATACCCCTTGGGCAGCATGCGGATGAACGTATCCGCATTGGCGCGTCGCGCCGCCGCGATGCACTCTTCGTCCGTAGCATCCAGCTTGCCATAGCGGATGTTTTCCATCACCGTTCCGGTGAACAGGTTCACATCCTGCAGCACCACGCCCAGGCTTCGGCGCAGATCGTCCTTGCGAATCTTGTTGATATTGATCCCGTCATAGCGGATTTTGCCGTCCGCGATATCATAAAAGCGGTTGATGAGGTTGGTGATGGTCGTTTTGCCAGCGCCGGTGGAGCCCACAAACGCGACCTTTTGCCCGGGGCGCGCGTACAGGTCGATATCGTGAAGCACCAGCGTATCGGGCTCATAGCCGAAATCCACCTCGCTGAGCACCACATCGCCCTGCAGGCGCTCGTATGTCACGCTGCCATCCGCATGCGGGTGCTTCCAGGCCCACAGCCCCGTATGCGTGGGCGCTTCTTCCAGCGCGCCCCGCTTGCCGATGCGCGCGTTCACCAGCGTCACATACCCCTCGTCCGTTTCTACGGGCTCATCCATCAGCTTGAAGATGCGCCCTGCGCCCGCCAGCGCCATGATGATGGAGTTGATCTGCTGGCTCACCTGCGTGATGGGCATGGTAAAGCTGCGGCTGAGCTGCAGGAACGCAGCGATGCCGCCCAGCGTGAGCCCGCCGACGCCGCCCAGCGCCAGTGCGCCGCCCAACACCGCAATCAGCACATATTGCAGGTTGCCCAAGTTGCCCATAATCGGCATCAGGATGTTGGCAAACGTGTTCGCCTTGGCGGCACACTCATACAGCTCATCGTTGCGCCGATCGAACCCCTGCTGGGATTGCGGCTCGTGGTTGAACACCTTGACCACCTTCTGGCCATTGATCATCTCTTCGATATAGCCATTCAGGCCGCCCAGCGTTTTTTGCTGCTGCACAAAGTACTTGCCGCTGCTGCCGGCGATTTTGCCCGCCAGCATCATCATCAGCACCACCGTGAGCAGCACAAACGCCGTGAGAATCAGGTTGGTGCGGATCATCGCCACCAGCACCGTGAGCACGCTCACCAGCGAGGAGAACGTCTGCGGGATGCTCTGGCTGATCATCTGGCGCAGCGTATCCGTATCGTTGGTGTAATGGCTCATCACATCGCCGAAGGGGTGGGTGTCGAAATAGCGGATCGGCAGGCGCTGCATATGCGCGAACATGCCATCGCGGATATCTTTGAGCGTTTTTTGCGCCACCGCCACCATCAGGTAGTTATACAGGAAGGTGGCAGCCACGCCGCAGGCAAACACCCCCGCCATGCTCAGCACCAGCCGCAGTAGGCCGTCAAACACGGGGTTGGGGCTGAGCAACAGCGGCGCGATGTAGCCGTCAATCAGCGTCTGCAAAAACAGCGCGCCCATCACCCCGCTCAGCGCACTGACCAAAATGCAGCCAAACACGAGCGTCAGCCGCCACCGAAACGGCTTGAGGTAGGAAAGCAGGCGCTTGATCACGGCCGTGTCCAACTTGGGGCGCGCTCCGGGAGCCCCATGCGCGCCTCCACGCATCGGTCCTCGCATCATGTGCGGTCGCCTCCTTTCGTTTGGGACTCGTACACTTCGCGGTAGATGTCGCTGGTTTGCAACAGCTGCGCATGCGTGCCGCTGGCCGCCACGTGGCCGCCCTCCATCACCACAATCAGGTCAGCATCCTGCACGGAGGCCACGCGCTGGGCGATGATCAGCTTGGTGGTGTGCGGGATTTCCTCGCGCAACGCCCGGCGAATCTGCGCATCGGTCGCGGTATCCACCGCGCTGGTGGAATCGTCCAAAATCAGAATTTTGGGTTTCTTGAGCAGCGCGCGCGCGATGCACAACCGCTGTTTCTGGCCGCCCGAAACGTTGGCGCCGCCTTGCTCAATCACCGTATCGTACCCTTGCGGAAACTCGCGGATGAACCCATCCGCCTGCGCCAGCTTGCAGGCGTGCACCAGCTCTTCGTCGGTCGCCTGCTCGTTTCCCCAGCGCAAGTTCTCGCGCACCGTGCCCGCAAACAGCTCGTTTTTTTGCAGCACCATCGCCACCGCGTCGCGCAGCGCCGTCAGCTCATAATGGCGCACATCCACGCCACCGACCATCACCGTGCCCACCGTGGCATCGTACAGGCGAGGGATCAGCTGCACCAGCGTGGATTTGCCGCTGCCCGTTTCCCCTAAAATCCCCACCACCGCTCCCGAGGGGATGTTCAGCTCGATGCCCTGCAGGCACAGGTGATTCGGGTCCCGATTGTAGCTGAACCCAACGTTGGCAAAGTGCAGCGAGCCATCCGCCACCGTGGCAACGGCTTGCTCGCCGCTGGCAATATCGGTGCGCTCGCCCAACACTTCCACAATGCGCTCCATGGACGCGCGGGAGATGGTCACCATCACAAAAACCATCGAGAGCATCATCAGGCTCATCAAAATCTGAAACGCATAGGTAATCAGGCTCATCAGCTGGCCGGTGGTCATATCGCCCCCCACGATCATCTGGGCGCCCAACCACGAAACCAACAGAATGCTGGCGTACATCACCGCCTGCATCAGCGGCATCGAAAACGCGAGGATGCGCTCTGCCAGGCTGAAATCCTGATAGATGCCCTGCGAAACGCCCTCGAACTTCTCCACCTCGTGCGCCTCGCGCACAAAGCTTTTCACCACGCGGATGCCGCGCAGGTTTTCCTGCACCACCTTGTT
>JAEWLZ010000087.1 GCA_023457295.1 Cyanobacteria bacterium OH_PDB_112 | reverse complement strand
TTATGTGCGTGTATTAGATATCGATTATAAAATATATTATGCGGTTATAGATACGGATTTAAGCGCAATCAGCAAATTTATCGATACAGGTTTAATAGATTCGACCGGCAGCAGGTATCCGCTGGGTGCCATAGGAAATAAAGCAAAGGCCAGTGGATTATATTATCTTGCAAAGTATAATGGGAAAAATACCGTTATGTTCTATTCGGCGGGGACATCAAATCCTGTGGCAATAGGAACGACAGGGTCATACCTTGGTACTGATGATACTCATTATTCTGATATGATACTTGATTATAACAATGACATTTATATCGGAAACGAAACAAACATGTATAAGTTTACGTCTTTGGGTGCGGTAAAAATGAAAATGGCATGTGTGGGCAATAAAAAGTCGGCCATAATAACCGGAAACAGCAGAGTATATTTTGATAATAACCGGCAGATAATAGGGCTAGGCAACGGGACGGGTATTGCTCCGCTTCCTACGGCAGTTAATGCGCCTATAACTGCATGGATTTCTATTACCGGAAGCCGGCTGGTTTTGACATGGAACGAAGTGCCGGGCGCTGTAAGTTATAATATCTACAGGGCTGCCAGCCCATATCAGCAGATAAACGCGGAACCTGTAACTTCAACTTCATACGAGGTTTCAGATCTTGAATCAGGTTCATTGTATTACTTCCTAATAACATCGGTTGATGAATATGAACGTGAAAGCAATATTTCAAATGAAATGCAAGTAATATACGGTACCGCGACTATAACTCCGACAGTGACACCCACAATTACGCCTACGCCGTATCCCACAACCGGCACGCATAAATTGGACTTAAAAGTTGCGAATGCTCAGGCTGATAATGACTGCGTCGCGAATGGAAGCACAAGCAAAGAAGCGCATTTTGATTTTAAGATAGTCAATAATGACAGTGTGGCTGTTAATATTAATACGCTTAAGATAAAAATGTGGTTTAAAGATACCAAAAATGTTGAACAAAATGGTTTCTATGGCGGTGAATTGAAAGATGCTTCTGGCAACTGGATAGCCAGTGTAAACGGTTATGTAAGCGTCAATAACTCATCTCCGTCGCCTGAATGTTCAATAGAGTCAGGCAGATATGCGTCTAAAACCGCTGTTTTAGTATTTACCACGGATTATAACCTTCCGGCAAATGGCGGATATGCCAACAGCCTGGACGGTAAACTATATTTGAATACATGGTATGACCCTTTTGATTCCGGGTGTAACGATTATTCCAGGCTGGGTACTTCAAATGTATATACCGATGACACGCATTTTGCGTTATATGAAAATGATACTTTGGTGACAGAGTGGTCGAACACATCAGAATATGACGTTAATTCGGGAAAAGAACCATGCTTGCCGCCTACAGCGACGGTAACGGCAACATTTAGCGTATCGCCGACATCTACAGAGACAATTTACGCAAGCCCGACCCTTACAAATACAATATCGCCGACATCCACCGATACCCCTGTTTTAACGGAGACTCCGACATCTACTGTTTCGCCTACGGGTACCGATACCCCGACAGAAACTATTACGCCAAGCGTGACAGAAACAGATACTGAAACATCCACGGAAACAATTACAGAAACCTCAACTGAAACAATGACCGGAACAAATACACAAACAGTAACTGAAACGGTAACTGATACGCCTTTTGTAACTGCGACCCCTACTGCGACTGTAACAGAGACGGCAACGGCATATGAAGGACTGTCAGAGGCGGTTGATAATTCAAATCTGGAAATATTTACCGGCGGCCATGCCGGATGGTTTAAAGATACGCAGGAATATTATTATGACAATGACAGCGCGAAAAGCGGCATAATAACTCATCAGCAGAGATCCGTCATGCAGACGGAAGTTATGGGTTATGCTGAAGTTAAGTTTGTGTGGAAAGTATCTTCTGAATCCGCTTACGATTATCTGATATTCAGCGTTGATGATACGGTTATTCGCAGTATAAGCGGGAATGTAAGCTGGAAAGAAGAAGTTTGTGAGATTTCGGCAGGTGCGCATACGCTAAAGTGGGAATACATAAAAGATGGAAGCGTAAATTATGGAGACGATTGCGGATGGGTTGACAGGGTTGAAATAGTACAAACAACACCGACGGCAACATATACAATAACAGAGACGCGTACAGAAACTCCGGCAGTCACTGCGACACCGACATCCACAATGTCAGTCACGCAGACAGTGACGGAAACCATAACAGAAACGGCAACAGAAACAAACACGGCCACCGTGACAGAAACCGCCACGGATACTCCGTTCTGTACTGAAACGCCTACCACGACTATAACAAACACAAATACAGAAAGCGCAACCCCAAGCATTACACAAACCTCTACAGTGACAGGCACTGCAACTGTAACTTCAACGGCGGTGCTTGACAGCTATGAACCGGATAACAGCTATAGCAGCGCTAAAATGATACAGCCGCAGGAAACGCAGGTAAGAAGTATTGCGCCTGCCGGCGATTCGGATATTGCAAAGTTTACACTTGCAGCTGATTCCAATGTTGTGATTGAAACAAACGGAAATTTAGGTTCAGATACAGCGATGTGGCTATATCAGGAAATTTCAGCCGAAGAAATTAACCTGATAGCTTTTGATGATGACAACGGGACAGGAAGATATTCAATGATTGCCACAATGCTTGAGCCCGGAACATATTATATAAAAGTGGAAAAATACGGCAATAACGAGGATATATACGAATATAACCTGAAATTGAATGTTTCTGCGGTACCTACTGCAACGCCTACAATCACCATTACCGGCACGAATACCGGGACACCTACAGGAACGTGTACAATGACAGGTACGCCCACCGGCACGGCTACAGAAACTGCAACGCCTACTGCGACAGGAACGTGTACAATTACAGTTACTTATACACAGACTCCTACAGAAACTGCGACACCTTCGATAACGCAAACGCACACGGCAAGCCCGACAGTCACGGCAACAATGTGTCTAAATCTGACTGTCACTTACAGGGCAGCGGATATTAATGACAATACAAACTCTCCTTTACCACAGTTTAAGATTATAAATAACAGCTCTAATTCAATAGATATAAGCAAGATTCAGGTAAAGTACTGGTACAGGTTTGAAGGGACAGGGACAGAAATTTCTTATGTTAATTCTGTACTAAGAAGTGGAACTCACATTGAAAATGATACAACGTGTACAATAATAAGCGGCAGTTATCCCCTGCAGCAGGACAGATATCTGTCAGTGACTTTCGGGACACAGGCGGGAAGTTTGGGAAATGGCGGACAGGATTATCTTGAAATTAATGCACAGTTTCATACGGATACCTGGAGCTCTTATAATCAGCTTAATGACTATAGTTTTTTAAATTCATCAACATATACTGCAAATTATCAAATAGCTGTTTATTACGATAGTCAGCTTGTTTGGGGACAGGAACCAGAGGACAGTCCCCTGTAAAAA
>JAEWLZ010000086.1 GCA_023457295.1 Cyanobacteria bacterium OH_PDB_112 | reverse complement strand
TCCTTTAGTTCTTTAACCCTTATAATTTTCCCTAAAATACCATTGATAAAGGCTGTTGACTCTTCAGAACTATATTTTTTAGCAAGTTCAACCGCTTCATCAATAACCACTTTAACGGGGGCATCTTTGATAAATAAAAGCTCTGTAAGAGCAATTTTCATAATATCTTTATCAAGTTTCAAAATTCTGCTGATATCCCACCCGATTGAATGCTCATTAATAAGACCTTTTACTTCTTCTCTATTTGTTTGGTATGTTTTAGTCACATTAATTATATATTCTTTAACTTCTTTTGTTTGAGAAAGTACCGCCAATTCTGCCAATTCAAGGGCATTGAAAGCTTTATCCGCCACTTCGACAAGAGAATTTACTTTTGCCTGCATATCAGAAGTCATAGGAATAGGAACAGGCAAATTGACAACGCCCACAGGTCTTTCCAAGTTTCCTTCATCATTAAGTTCAAGATCATATAAATAATCTTGCATATCAACTAAACCTGTTGAAGTGAGTTCCAACTCTTCAGAAGCTGAATTTACAAGCATTCTGACAGAGCGTAATATTATATCCGAAATAGTTTCTTCACTTATATTTTGACCGTTTTTTTTCAATTGCGAAAACAAAATTAACAAAAGTTCTCTCGCTGCGCGTCTTGCGTTCATTTTTTACCTCATTTCATGACTACAAATATAATTAAGCCATAAAAACATTTGTTTTTAAAGCTAAAAATCATCTATCGTAATCATCTTTAAAAATTTTATATAATTTATACTCAGGATATGAAAAAGATTTTGTACTCAATAATAGTTTTTACTCTTGCGGCAAATATTTCAGCAGTGGCAATAACACCCAAAAAACCTCCTGCAATAAAAGGGATGCACTATATAACAATTCCCGAAACAACTCTTTTGCAGGGAATTTTACAAAGTGAAATTTCGACCAAAACGAATAATTTAAATGATTCTGTCGGCGTAATTTTACCCGTTAATTTTTATTATGTTAACACTATTTGTATACCGCAAAATTCTATTTTAAACGGCAGTATAACAGAATTCGAGCTTCCCAAAAAAGGACGCGACGGATTTTTTAAAATACATTTTGATAAAATAATTTTTCCAAGCGGAAAATCCAACTCCTTCAATGCGGATTTGTGGCTTGACGGTTCAACATTGATAGGAGGAAAGCCATCTGAACTTGATGCATTAAGGCAAGTCCCCTTCTCGGTAGGAGGATTATCTCCCGGATATATTTTGATGAAACCGACAGGAGAATACAAAATGGGCAGACATACCACACTTTGTGCGGGCTCTGAAGTACTAATAAAAATCAATCAAGGCATAAAACTCGACTTTATGAATTAAAAATTGGACTTTTTTAATTTCGTCATACTATAATTTATAGTAGTTGAGTTTGAATCTTTTAAAAGGAGGAAACTATGAAAAGTACAAAATATTTAATCGCAGGATTGTTAACCACATCTTTATTAAGTTTATCCGTATCAAGCGTTTTTGCCCAAAATTATAATTACACAACACCTTCTGTTGGAGGATATACAAAACCTCAACTTCAAGGACGAGTAACTATGATTCCAATGGGGACAACTTTTTCAGGCGTGACAACTTCCGATTTGTCATCCAACGGCTTGGTGGTCGGAGATAATGTAACTTTAACTTTAGGAGCTCCTTTTTACTATAAAGGATGTTTAATTGCCCCTGTAAACAGTAATATAATTGGTCTTGTAACTGAAGCTAAAGCGGCAGGACGCGCTGAAATGACAGGCAGACTTAAAATTAAGTTTACTGAAATTATTACTCCTAACGGAAACAGAATGCCTATTTCCGCAAAAATTATTACAAATGACGGAACAGGTGTTTTAAAAGGCGGAACTGCAAAAGATAAAGCAAAAGACATCGGAAAAGATGTTGTAATCGGCGCAGCGGGCGGAGCTTTGGCAGGAACAATTTTTGGACCTATATCAGGCGGAAAAGTCGGTAAAGGTGCAGCTTTAGGAACTGCTGTCGGTGCAGGATTAGGCCTTGGAAAAGCCCTTATAGACAAAGGCTCTGATGTAGTTATTCCGGCGGGTTCGCAAATAAATCTTATGATTGATCAACCCTCTACGGTTAATTATTAATAAGATTATTAAGGACAATAGATTAATTGTTCAAAAAGAAAAAGTTATGATAGACTTTTTAAAGTAATAAAATATTTTCACATGGATTTTTTATGAGTATATTGGGGACAAAATCAGGACACGAAGAACAGGACAAAGTATATTTTTGTCCCGCTGTACTCAATTCGGGTGAAGAAATATCTTTAACAAAAGCTATTTTTATATCAGCTTTATTGCATGTTGCCGTAACTTTCGCTCTTGTAGTAATTACGGCAATTGTTATGTTTATTTTGCAAATTTTGGGTCTTGATTTAGGTTTATTCCAAAAACCCGAAATGAAAGTTAAAGATATCGAATTTATTCTTGTAAATGAAGAAGCAAAACCTAAAAATCCAAATACTCGCTTTCGTGCGGATAAAAGTTCAAGAGCCGGCGGAAAAAATGATCCTAAAAAAAGAATCGCACCGGCAACCGCCCCAACAAGAAAATCTGCGCCTCAGAAAAAAGCGGACAATTCTCAAAAACAAATTGAAAAAATTATTCAGAAAAAAAGAGCTGAAGTAAAACAACAACAAACACAGCAACAACCTAAACAACAACAAAAAGCCTCATCACAGGCAAAATCTCATAATGCACCTCCACGCCCTGCACCACAGGTAAGCATGCCAAAGCCGTCTTTACCAAATATGTTTTCTATACCTGTACCTAAAAATAATTTGCCAAAAACAGCTTACGGCGGAGGCGGTGGCGGCGGAATGAAATCGGCACATCCTTCCTCAGGCGGCGGAGCTTCAGGCTCTCGTTCCCCTTCTCCAGTTATGTCATCAGGCTCAGGAGCAAGAGGTAACGGAAGATATTCTTCTCCATATTCAGCAGGAAGCGGCTCTTTGGGAAATCCTCAAGGCGGTGGCGGAGCTCCCGGCATTGATGCTTTAGCCGAACCAGATTTCGGACCATGGATGAGAGATTTACAATCAAAAATTAAACGTAACTGGGATCCACCAAAAAGCGAACAATCAAAACGAGTTGTTTTGGTCTTCTCGGTGGCAAAAGACGGAAGATTGATCAGAGTTAGAGTAGCACGCTCATCAGGAGTTCCGTCAGCGGATAAAGCAGCTATTTCAGCCGTTGAATATTCTGCGCCGTTCAAACCTCTTCCCAGAGAATTTAGAGGTTCGGACATTGATATAAACTTCACGTTTGATTATAACGTGTTTGGCGGTAGCATAAGATAAGTAATCAGAAAAAAGAGGATAAATAAAATGGAATTATTACTTCATTCAATCGAACAAGACTGGGCAGCATTGCTTCCTATATTATTTTGTTCAATTTTGGTTGTAGCGGTTGCTATTTCTAAAATTTCTTTCTATAACGACAACAAACGTGATGTCGTTACATTTATTCAGCGTTTACAAAAAGAACTTCTAAAAGACAATCTCGAAGGCGCACAAATTTTAAGTGAACAACTCGGCGGCGTCATCGGCGAAGTCGCAGAAGAAGGTGTAAGAATTTTGGCGGAACAAAAAAACGATTTCTCTCGTTCTTTCGATATTTCTATCGCTTTGGCAACAAGAAAGCTTGAAAAACATTTGACTATTCTTGGAACCATTGGCGGTGTAGCTCCATTTTTGGGTCTTTTCGCAACAGTTGTAAGAATTCTCTTCACTTTCCAAGATTTGGCAGTGCAAGGAAACCAGTCAGCAGCAGTTGCTATGGGTATCGGTTCTGCTTTGATAGCAACGGCTTTTGGTCTTGGTGTTGCGATTGTTGCGGTTGTTTTATACAACTCATTCCAAAGTATCGTAAAAAGATATGAGGATGACTTCCAACTTTTAAAACTTCTTTTCTTAAGTTTTTCAAGCGCCGATACTAAAAGCAAAATAACTATGTAAGGTGAAAAAATGGCTTTAAACGGACAAAAAGGTAAAATTTTCAATGAAATAAACATCACTCCGCTTACCGATATTTTCTTGGTATTGCTGATTATAATGATGTTTATCGCACCTATGTTTCAGGCTGTGGATAAAAATATCGAAATCCCTGAAATCAACTCAGGGCTTTCAATTCCTGATGACTCTAAAAATGTTACCTTGGCTATTTCCAAAGATGGTCATTATTACATAAATTCCAAAGAAATTAACCCTCAAAATCTGACCGCTGAACTTCAAGCATTATCGGCTACCGCCAAAGACAAAAAAATTATCGTAAAAGC
>JAEWLZ010000085.1 GCA_023457295.1 Cyanobacteria bacterium OH_PDB_112 | reverse complement strand
CATTTATATTGTATCTTAAAAAGTTTCTAAAAGTAAAGAATTTTTCCAACCCACATTTGCATTCGCAAATTTGTATTTTTTATATTGTATTAATATCAATTTTATAACTAAACAGTGTATTTTTACTGTATCCTATCAAAAACTCGGAAATAGGCGCGGTTTTTTCAGTCTAATAACAAGCACAAAGGGCAATATAATAATTGTCGGTAAAAAGACCTATGTATGTAGCAATCCCTTTCCTCCGTCTCTGAAAATAAAAATAAAAATTAAGGCGTAAAACCGTCATATATTTCTTTGTTGTAATGGTCGACTTTATATGGTTGAGCAATATCAAATTTTTCAATATAAGCATAATTAGCTTTGAAATTATTTTTCTTGAGCTTATCATACCAGATTTGTAAATTGCTATAAAAAGCAGAGTCCTTATGATTTGTTAAAAAATCAACATATTCTTCTTTTAGCTTGGGCTCTAATTGTTCATTATCATCATAGCCGTAAGGCGCATATATAAAAGCGGAATAATAATCATCCAGCTTTGTTTTTATTTCGTTAAGTTCGGGGTTATCAGGATATTTCCTGACAAAGTTTTCCCAAAATATAATACGTTCTTTTAAATCCTTCCAAGTCATTGCAACGGCCCCATCATCCCAAAACCATCCATTTTCTTTTACTCTGAAATCTAAAAATTCTTGCCATTCCTCTGGAAGATATTTAGAAAATCTGTCTCTTGTATACTTAGTATCTTCTATTAAAAGGAATGCACATTCAGCATTTTTGACCAATATTCCATATTTTTTGTAATAATTTTCAATTATTTTTTGTTGTTTAGCTGAAACCATACAATAATCATCAAAATTATAAGGTTTGGATTCAGAATTTTCTTGCAGTTTCATTGCCTTAAAGAAAAATATTCTGTAGTTTTCAAAAGCCTTACCTTTAAGATTTGTACTTTGCTTTAAGTAGTTTTCAAGAATGTCCTGTGCTTTAGTTATGGAATTAATATCATCAAGCGGCAGCACATTAATTTTGTCCAAAAATTCTTTTTGATAAAACAATTCTTGTTTTTCAGAACTATTGCTAATGTTTTGAACAAAAGTTAATCCGTCTTTATCTTTTATGTAAAAAGAGTAGATGGAAATAGTTATTAATGATAAAACCGCTAGAACTATAATTAAAATTTTAGCGGTGCCCATTTTGAATTTAAGTTGAAAATTTTTCATCACCAAATCCTTTCTTTTATTAATAATTTGTAATGGTTTGCATAGAATATGCTGAATAAAAACCATCGCCAAATAATTTATTAAAAATTTTTATTGAATAATTTTAGCACCAATCAGGTTTTAAGCAGCTTACCCGATAAGCTATATGTTTATCCCAAAATCTCTGATACAAAATATTAAATTTCACCAAAATACTTAATTATTAAGATATATTAAAAAACCTTTTCCTTTTAAACAGTGTTTGTCAGGCTCATTTTAATAATTTTTAACATTTTAATTAGCATTTTTTTGTTTTACTGGTTTTCAACCTGTTAGTTAATTTACAGGGAAAAACAATGCTCTTATCTGTTCAAAATAATTTAGTTGTAAGAAATAGTTTTAAAAAAGGTTTAAAAAAAGAACCAATGGTTTCTCATGTCGAGCAAAAACAATCTTTATTGTCGGATTCAAAAAGTATAAATACTAAATTTAGCTCAATTAATTTTACCGGAAATAAGCCAAAGCTTAAAATTGCGAAAGACGCTTATAATGCTTTGTCAAAAGTTTTAATTAACGGCGAAAAATTGACTCAAGAAAAACACGGGCAACTAATAATAGACTTGCAAAATACATTGGGCAGCAAGCCGCAAGAATTTCAGAATATTAAAACAGGTGTTAAAAAAATTATTGATTCAGGTTTGGTTAAAAATGACAAAACCGGAAAAATTATTGCTAATATTGAATATTTGAATAATCCTGAACGCTTAAGCAAGCTTGTTAAAGCATTAAGAGCGATGATTGATGCAACAGATTATTATAAACATATCAAATTTGTCAGACATACAAGAGTAAATGGGAACACTTATAAAATAGCAGTAAATAATTCGGAAGTTTATGAACATTTAAAAGAGCCTTTAAATTCTAAAAATTTTAATAAATTATTTAGAAAAGCCGAAGAAAAAGGTGTTTTTAGTCTCAAATTTGATGATGGGGTTCCTTCTGTTTCAGATGCGGCAGGTAGTGCCCAAATGACAAGAAAGTGGACAAGTGATCATATAGGAATGCTTCCTTTAATTGAAGTAAAATATCAAGATCAATTGTTACCGGGTTTGATAACTTGGGCTAAAACTTATTCTTCTCCTGAAGAAATTGAATCTTTTGAAAGAGTTATTAAAAATCCTGAAGCTTATAAAAAAAACAAAGGCGTGGCTTACGTTTTTTGGCATAATCCTAAAACAGGAACTCTTAGTAGAGATACAGGTAATGCAAAACATCCCGGGTGGGAAAACAATCAAAGACTTGAAGCTTTTGGTGATTTATTAGGTGCTTTTTCGGACAAAATAAAAAATGGTATAGAGGGAACAGACCCTTTGGGATTTCAAAAAGTAAAAGCTATCCCCGGTGAAGTTATACAAACTATTGTTCATATGACTCATTATTTAAAGGCTATCGGTCCAAATGCCCAAACAGGAGGATTTTGTGAAGAATTAACTTTCCCTAAAGGTTCAAATTGTGATACCAAAAGTGCTACTCAAGCATTTAAAAAAGTAAAAAGCCTTGTTAATTTTATTCATAGCCCTAAGAATATATCAAATCCTGAAATAATTAAATTAAGAAAAAGCTTTATAGACGCTGAAAAATCTTTAATGACAAAAACCCTATTACCAGAATCAAAAGCTTTGTTTAATTCTGATACAAAAAATCTCGATGCTTATATAAAAGAAGGCGAAGATATGATTAGAAAGAATCACCTTGATGAGTTCAGAGGAACTCCTAAAAGGGATGATGCGGCTTCGGTTATTGTTACGAATTCTGATATAAATTTGAGCCCTACGGGGGATTTTGTGGAAGATATTGAAAAACATTTGTCTATATTGGAAAAATTTGAAAATACTTTACTCGGGGAATTTGGAGCAAGACGTTATAACCAATTTAAAATAGAAATAAATGGAGTTAAAATTAATTCTTGCGACAGCTATATAAACAAAAGTTATGATTTGGCTATACACCCCGAAACTGATGGGATTCATTTACCTAAAGGCGAATTTTATAATAAAAATTTCGGAGGATCGGATACATCAGAACCTTCTAAATTTGCCGCAAGAGGAAAATTTGCGAAAGAAGAAACTTCTGCTCAATGGGCTTTGCCTACATCTTATGCTGCAATAGGTTATGGAAAACAGGTAAAAAAACTTATAGAAAAACATAAAAAAACGGGTGTTTTATCAAAAAAAGAATTAAAACTGCTCAACCGTGCTTTTAACGGTGAAACAGAACACATAAAAAGAACTTACGGAAATATCGCTGGTTTAAAAATGGATGGTACGCTTCATACAAAAGCAAACGGAGAATATGCTTTAGCGTGGCGAAAACCCGAAGCTTATCAAGCCGTACCCACATTAGTTCCTGAAAATATAAAAAGTCCAAACAACAAATATTCTTTTGTACCGGGAGTAAACAGCCATTTAGGCTGGGATGCGGCCAAAACCTTTGAAGCATCTCTTTTGTATATAGAAAATCTTAAATATTTGGAAAAGAAAAAATTAATAAAAAAATATTCTGAAAATAGTTAGTAGATAGTGTGTCACTAGGGGGTAAAAATGATATCGTCTTCTTTTAAAAAAAGTTATTGCGCAAATATAAATGGGCAATATAACAATGTTGGTGTTATAGTAGGTTTTCCTAAAAAAGTGCATAAAACTTCTTCGGACAATTTTAGCTTTAAAGGAGTACAGCTTCAAAAGCTGCAAAACATTAAAAAACTTGATCCTGCTGATGTTTTAGTGGTTTTAGCTCATCCTGATGATGAAGTATGTTTTTTTGGTTTTATTGCAAAAATGATTAAGCAAAACAAAAAAACAATACAATTGGTTTATGCCACATCAGGAGAAAATGGTCGTGATATCAGAGGACTTTTGCCTAGACATTCTTCTGAGATGAAAGATGCCAGAGAAGATGAACTAAAAAGAGCCCTTGATAAATTAGGACTCAAAAGAGATCCTGTTATATTAGAATTGGTTGACGGTAAAACACGAACTCCAGAAATCCAGGAAACAATGTTGCCTTCATTGCAAAGAATTGTGCAAGAAACGAAACCCAAAGAAATATATTCTTTTACACCCGAAGGAATAACAAGACACCCTGACCATATAGCTTTAGCAGAGATTCTTCCTGATGTTGTTTATATGCACAAGAAAATCTCAAGACAAAAAACAAGACTTTTTAATGTGGGATTTCCCGAATCCAACAGAAGAGCTCTTATAAATGCAGCAAAAGGGACACCCGGCATAGGTCTTTTTGTAAAAATTATAAGATCTAATCAGCCAATAAAACCAAAATTTAATATAAAAAATAATATTCCAACATTAATCGCAGCCTTTAGGGAGCAAACCACACAATTTACCGAAGATACTGTAAAAGCACTTGAAAGTTATTTCAAAAAACATCCGCATATATATGTTTCTGAGAAAAAAATAGGTATTCCCCCAAGAAAAAATGTTTATAAATTTACCGAAAAACATTTGAAACGCATTGAGGAGCTTATTGGTGCAACAAAAAATAAAGGGGGGAATTAAATTATGATATCAAGTATCCAAAATTCTGAATTTATAAAAAATAATTTTTCTTGCAAAAAACAACATCTTAGTTCTATTCCCAAATTTGGTTGTAATCAAAATCAAAATAAATTAATGAATTTTGAGCAATCTGCATCTTTAAGAACAAAAATGTTGTTAAATCCACAAAAAAACCATGTTTGTTTTGCGAGAAAAATTATTCAAGATATTAATGCGCCATACTTGATAGGTACTAAAAAATTTAGTATCGGAGAAATAGATGTTTTGCCTTATAAAAAAGAAGGAATGATTTCTTATTTATTAAAATCTAAAGATAAAGTATTCGGGAAGGTTTCTATATCCAAAGATTGTCCTATAAAAGCAAGGGTGACAGAAACAGCAGCGAGTCAAGGTAAATCGGGTAAAATGGTTTTTGTTGAATTCCCCGAAGGTGTAATCGGTATTATTCCTATGGGTGGTAAGTTTAAAGCTGATGGAATCAAAGTTGATTTATCAGAAAAACCTGTTTCAAAGAGCCTAAAATCGCGCTTAAAAAAGGGACAAGATAAAGTTTCATTTAAAGGTAATTTTGTTGTAACAACAGGTTATAGAGCTAATGTGGTAAGGTGTTTGGTTAATAAATACTGGGGGAAAAAATTATATGAAAAAGTTAATCGTCCACCAATGTTAAAACATAATGATATTGATGTTGTAGAGTTGACAGCCGGCTTAGGAAGCAGATTGGCAGGTGTTACCTGGGTAAGCAAAGTCAATAAACCGGGAATACAACTTCCGTATAAAGATGGACATTTGATGTATAACCATATTGATAATTTATTTCAATCAGGAATAATCAACGAAAAAACAAAAGTTTTGCTTATGGACGACCCGCAAAAAAGTGGAGCTGCAAATCATATACTTTTAGCCCATAAGAATGGACATATTTCGGGTCAAAACCCTGTCTTGGTATGTTCTTCCGATCAAGTTCATGATATAGATTTTGATAAAGCTATCAAATTTTATAAAAAACTTCTTTTTGGTGCTAAAAAGAATCCTCAAACACCTTTACCTCTTGCCGTGATTATATCCGTTCCCGTAAAAGATTACAGTGGTTTGGGCGTTATTTCTGTTAGTAAAAACAATATAATTCAAAAATTTACTGAAAAACCCAAAACTCCGCAAGAAGCGGAAGTTGCTCTTATAAAGAAAAAAGATGGCAAAAGCACTGGTACTTAC
>JAEWLZ010000084.1 GCA_023457295.1 Cyanobacteria bacterium OH_PDB_112 | reverse complement strand
CTGCTATTGCTTCTTCAAGAGTTACTTTATGTTTAAATTTACTAAATTAGTATGTAGAGCAATACTTCTCTTTTTCATACCAAGTCCAACCATTTTTTAGACAGCTTTCTTTATTAATAATAATTTCTTGATTATTATACTTGATTACCATACCTTCTTTGCAAACTCCTTCTAGTTCATAGTTTATTTTAGCATATTCATTATCTATAGATGGAGAGATTTTGCTGTAATACTGATAAGAAAATGCCAACAAAAGCACAAGAACAAAAATCCATTTTTTAACCTTTAAAAAGGGCAATAGAGACAGGGTTATTACCAAAATGCCCGCTAAAATATAATACAGATATATTTGAAAATCCCAATCACTTACAGGAGTCTTACTCCAGATATGAACATAAAAAGCCTGACCTAGTACATAGGACATACCTACTAAGCATAAAACTGCTTTTAACAAAAATAAGAATATTTTCTTTAATACTTCAATTTTTTTCATAAAAAGATTATAAAACAAATCCTAAAATTTATTTTGCAGTACATCTTTTCTTCGACTCAAGGTCAGCATATTTGCCCTTTTCATTCCAAACCCAACCATGCTTGATGCAGTTCTTTTTATTTATCATTACTACTTTATGATCCACATATACTTTAGTGTCTTCAGGGCAATAACTATCATCGTAGCAAAGTTGATAACTAGACACTTTTTTAATAGAAGTTGGCAAAAATGGCAAACAACAATACAAAACAAATGAAACTAACAGAGCGAAAAATAATTTGTCTTTTGATTTTGGGAAAAGACTAATTGCAGATGCCACTAACAAAAACACTGAAAGTAATGCAAACAAAATCAACTGCCAATCCCAATATTCTGGGTTCCTAAAAGGTATTTCTAAAATATATGAGCTCCCCATAATCACCAGAAAAGCAATAACGGCACAAACTAGTGTCTTCACTAGCCAGAGAAAAACTATAAATATTTTTTTGAGTATTTCTCTTTTTTCCATGAAAAGATTATAGCATTAATTTATTCATAAATTTCCATTGTTGTGCAATTACATCCAGGATGAGGCGCATCAGGCACTTCATCAGGCTCAAATTTTTGTCCGTCCAAAGCTTGACATTCTGCACAACCACCATTTGAAACCCAAATAACATACCTCTTTTTTTCACTTCTTGATTTTTCTTTATAAACCCTTTTATCCTTTTCTATATTTGTTATTAAATCGCCCCTGTTCATTGCCTGTTTGACAATTTTAGGCAATTTTTCTCTAGGAATATCAGCATTTTTTGCCCCTTCGCCCAATTCTCTTCCTTTATCGTTATTCCACAAATCCTGATTTTTTTCTTTAGGCGTTTGACCAGCATTATTAAGCTCCTGCAAATTACCTAAAAGTTTTGCTGCAGTTTGCCCATGTTTATATGCCACATCTGCACTTGTCCAGGTGTGTCTAAAAGCATCTTGCTTATATTTACCGTAAATACCAAGTTCTTCAGCTTTTTCTTTAGATTCTTTAGTATAATAATCCAATACTGAACCTGGATAAGGCTTATAATCATCCGTTTTACTAAAAAACGAATCCCCTATAGAAAACTCATAAATATATAATTGTTCCTTACTCATAAAATAATTTCCTTTCAAAATACTTCTTAAGAAAATATTTTACAGTGGCTTTGAAGAATTTTTAAGACTCTTTTATCGTTGATACATATTTGTTGGGTATAATTGTATTAATTCTTTAATGGTTGGCATAAGCGGTCTGAACTCCAAAACATTGTCATAATATTTAGTTAGGATTTCATCAACCAGGTGCAGTTCTATGAGATAGACCATTTTAAATGGTCTATTTTTTTTATATATCTTATGATAAGAAATTCAAACCAATCACTTTTGTTGTGTCTGAATTTATGGGATTAGTATACTTCAAAGGAGATCTTATTATATCAAAATTTCTAAGATGAAATAATCATACTAAGTCCATAGAACATCCAAGCTTGCCCCCACCTTATATAAGGGATTTTGTTCCAGAAGTTTTCATTTTTTTGAAAATAAAAATACCCGCTTTTATCCTGAAACATCTTAATACAATTTAAAATTTGTTGCTCTATACAATCAAATCTTGCCTTATCATAATAAATATCCGAGTTTTTTATCTTGCTCAAGACAACAAGGACTTCTGCAATCACATGAATATCCACAGGATAAAGTCTATCATTATAGTATTTGGGTAAACCTTTATCTGTGAACAGATTTTTTAAATAGTAATCTGTTATTTTTTCTATCGTTTTATTCATTTTCGGTAAAGTGAGGTTTTCCTGAATTTCGAGCAGATTTTCTATATTAAAAGCTGTATGAAAATTATCAACCCACCTGTGGAAAGGTTTTGTCCCATAAACCCATGAACCTGACTCATCAATATCTGCTATTGAAAAATTTACAGATTTGATAACTTTTTTGTTAATTTCATCTGTTTTTATATATTTTTCCATAGAAGACAAAAAACTCGCCGCCAAAAGATTTGCATTATGCACCTCGGCATTTTCATTTGGAATATACCTAAAGCAAAGAAAATTTTCGTTCTCAATAAGAATCATCTCATTAAGTATAAATTCTACGATTTGTTCTGCCAGTTCGATTGCTTCTTTATCACCAAAAACCTTGTAATATTCAATCAAAGCTTTACCGACATAAACAGATGTGACAACATTTGGTGTACCTATCGGAACAAAAAATGCTCTTGCCTGCCAATCAAAATTGTATCCCCAACCTATACCCTTTTCACGTTTTATAGCTGTTCTTTTTAGTCTTTCAAAAAGTGCTTTGGCTTCCTCTTTATATTGATTATCACATGTGGCTTTAAACATATTTAAATTGCCAAGCAAAAATAAAGCTCCTGCCTTTGAATTAAAGCCTTCCGGCACAAGAAGAAATTTTCTAAAATTTATGGGACATAATTTGCAAAATTGTATAAGCGCCAACCTGAAAATTCTACTTTTATACAAAGGAGTAGCTTTAAAAAGCATGCTGTTTAAACCGTCAAAAAGGTCAACCCCTTCGTAGTTATGCGTTTTGACATAATCGAACAGCCTCAAGAATGAATCTTCCAAGCAAGTTTTATCAATCTGCTTTTTCAAGCATTCCATTATATATCTCCTCCAATTGTTTTATGATAATTTTAATATCAAATTTTTCTTTTGCGATTCTATAACTTTCTTGCCCCATTTGTTTCCTTAAAGATGCATCATTTGCAAGAATTTCAATTTTTTCGGCTAGTGCTTTGGTATCTCCCGGCTGAATAAGAAACCCGTTAAAACCGTCTTCGACCGATTCGGGAATCCCTCCGACAGGAGTGGAAATTATAGGCAGACCATATGCCATAGCCTCCAAAATAGACATCGGAAGTCCTTCATTATATGAAGGGAGGACATAGATATCAGAATTTTTTATAATTTCTTCTTTTTCTTCACCTGAAACCCACCCCATAATTTTAATTTTCGATTGAAGATTATTTTCCGCCACAATTTGTTGGAATTCTGCAAGATTTCCGTCCCCGTATAAATTAATCAAAATATTATCGGATTGAATATATTTTACAGCATCAATAATATCATAAATACCTTTAGCAGAGCACATTCGTCCCAAGAATAATACCTTTACGAATTTTTCTCGAGAAACTTGTAATTCTTTTATAATCGCAGGATTGTATAAAACTTTTATATTATTGTTAGAGCAAATCGAAGATATTTTTTCTTGCCATTGTCGAGATAGAACAATAATCATATCCGATTTATTTAGGGTATTTGTTATAATATTTTTTATAAATTGTGAAGACTTTTGGTAAAATGCTTCAAAGCCTCCGCCATGGATGTGGAGTATAACTTTTTTATTAAATAATTTTGCTATTTGTAATGCAATTGATTTCCTATAAAAACTGCCCTTTGAAGCTGTGTGAATATGTACCGATTTTACATTTTTGTCCGTAATTAGTACATAAACATATCTGATAATAAAAAGAAAATAAAAAAGTATTCTAATTAAAATATTATTATATTTATAGCTTGCCAAGTTGATAATATTACCGTCATACAAGCCAAAATCACTATACATTTTTACCACAGAAGCAATTCCGCCTTGTGATTCTATATCAGGAGAAATCATTAGAATTTTTGTTTTATTTTTCATTATTATCTTTCATAAGTTTATTTATTACAGATACAAACTTACCATTTGGACCGCGAGGGATTTCTGTAACTTCATTAACTATAACATTCATATCCTCAGAAGTATGTTCCAAAGTATTTTTTATAAGTTTATTTTTGTCTTTTTCTGAAAAATTACCATTGGTTGTTACGTTTATAATTAATTCTCCAATTTTTTCCTGAACAAATTGTGTTTCGATTATATTTTCGACTCCCATAGGAATATAGCCAAAAGAAGTTACTTTTGCTCCATCTTTTGTAACTATATGATAATAACTTGAGCTTTTTCCTAATATTTTTGAAACACTTCTAAAATTACAACCGCATGGACATTTATAATCAATTGGATTTAACTGTACTGTATCAGTTGTTTTATATCTTATTAACGGCATTGTGTAATTGTGCAATTGAGTGCCGACAATCTCTGTTCCCAAATCCGTTTCCACAAGCTCTGTTATTGAATAATCTTCCTGTATATGATAAGTCCCTTGTATACATTGCCCTATCGCAGAAACTCTTTCGACCTGACCGTACCAATCATAAACAGTACATTGATAAATCTCTTCAATAAAAGCTCTTTTATCTGCCGTTAAGGTTTCTGATGAAGTAAAAATGGCTTTTATTGAAAGTTTTTTGTCTGAATTTTTTAAATACTTTGCAAGCAAATAAGCCGTAGAAGGATAAGCATAAATAATTTGCGGATTGAATTCCTGTATTTTTTCAATATAAAGCTTGGATGTTTCATTATTAAAATGATAAGAAGACATTATAAGTTCATTATTTATAGAATTTAATTTCCAAAAAGGAGGAGTATTGTCACCTACGGGTTTTATAAGATAGCCTCTGAGAACCACTCTTTTTGCATTATTGTCGCCCGAATTCTTATAGAACCTGTCAACAACAGCATATTCATAATCAAGAGAAATTTTATCCCAAACTATTCTGCCCGGAGTGCCTGTTGTTCCACTGGTTTTGGTTTCGTAAGACAAAAATCTGAATTTATTTTTTGCAATAAGCTTATCGAAATTTTCTTTAACTATATATTTATCAAGAAATGGAAGTTTAGCCAAATCTTCTTTTGTTGTTATATCTTCAGGTTTGAGATTCAGATTGTTGAAAAGGTCTGTGTAATAAGGTACATTTTTGTAGCAATGATAAATTATTTTCCGCAATTTTTGATTTTGTAATTCATCAAGCTGTTCTCTTGAAAAATATTGGGATTTTTGCAAGTCTTTGTAGATTTTGCTATATCCAAAACCCTGCCTAAGTATTTTTTTTAAATAATGTTTTAGTTGCGTGTTCATTTATTATCCATTATTTTTTCGTTTACTATTCTAAATTGACAACCTACCACAGTAGAATTATCTGGGATTTCAGCATCTGCTACTGTAGTACCAGCTCCAATTTGACAATTAGTACCAATAATAACTTTACCAATTATACAGCTATTGCAACCAATAAATACTTTATCACCGATTTTGGGTGAATATCCTTTACTTGATCCAATTGTGACATGATGAAAAATTGTACAATTGTTTCCTATTTCAGCCCCCATTGATATAAAAATACCAAACAATCCGTGAGGAAACTTTATATTATTACCTATTTTTGCTGTATATGGAATAAAAGCACCATATAATATACTTGAAAGTAACCGGTAATAACCGTTTAAAATAATTAGTAAAAGATTAAAAAAACTTTTTTTTACAATATTTTTTTGTTTAACTTGGCTATAATGCAATTTATTACATATTCTATAAAAAAACATTATATGATTAGTTATCATGGTAAATTTAATCTCCTTTATCTATATCGGCTATAATTACTTTTGTCCAAATATAATTTACAATATTTTTTACTCATAACAGAAATATCAAAATCTTGAACAAATTTATAAGCATTTTCCGCCAATAATTCTCTCTTTTTTTCATTATTATAAAAATCAAAAATCTTATCCGCCAAATCTAAATGATTTTCACTTTCAAACAACAGTCCGTTTTTTTCATGTTCTATTAATTCGGCAGGTCCATCAATATTGCTTGCTATAATAGGAACTCCAGCAGCCATAGCCTCTAAAAGAACCAATCCTAAACCTTCGTATCTTGAAGGCAATATAAACAAATCCGATTCGGCTAATAATTCAGGAATATCTTCCCTATTCCCTAAAAAATTTATATTTTTTTGAAGGTCGAATTCATTTACCAACTTTTTTAAATACTCAAAAGACCCTTGATCATAATCGTAGACTCCTCCAACAAAATTGCACCTGAAATTCATTCCTTTATTTTTACATTCTTTTAATGCCTTTATAAGGATATCCTGCCCTTTTTTTTGATGAATAATTCTAGCGATATTAATAATATTAAAAATATTTTTGTTTGGTATCTTTTTTGCATTGAATTTTTTAACTTTAACACCATTATATATTTGTATAACTTTAAAAATCTTTTCACTTATACATTCATTACATACTGTTTTTGAAATAGCAATACTCTTATCAATAAAATATTTATGTAAAAAAATATTTATTTTAGTTGAATTTTTAATTATAAGAGAATCATGTATAGTATGGACTATTTTTAAGTTTGGTTTTAATATTTTGCATAATATTGCCCAATGTTTACCGCCATAATTATGAGAATGAACTATATTAATTTTATGTTTTTTTATAATATCGTTTAACTGAAAAAAATATTTTGGGTGTTTATGGCTTTCTTTTCTGTTTAAAAAATAAATTTTGTAGCCCGTATTTAAAAGTTCTTTTTTTAAGTTTTCATCTATCTTATCATTCATTACAACTACGGTGAAATTAATATCTTTTGACTCAGTATTCTTTAACAAGTCAATTAAAAGCTTCTCTGCCCCACCGACTTGCAATGACGAGATTAGATGCAATATATTAATTTTATTATTCTTTTTATCCATAATTTGTCCTAATGATATAATCTTCTGAACCATTGTAAGATATTATTTTCCCAGGAACACCAACTACAACAGCATTGTCAGGAATATCTTTAGTGACAACACAATTAGCGCCTATAGCTACATTATCACCAATATTAATATTACCTATAATAATTGCTCCAGGTCCAATATAAACATGGTTCCCAATAGTAGGATAGCCTTTTCGAGATCCTCTGCTCGCAAGCCCCACTGTTACATTTTGACTAAAATTCACGTTTTTTCCTATTTTTGCTTTAGGACTTATTACAATAGAAAAAACATGTCCTAAATATAAACCGCTCCCAATAGCAGTTTTGTAAGAAAGATCTATACAATATTTTGTTTGATAATATCTATTGAATATTTTAAATAGATTAAGTAAAAAATTATTATTATTACAATAAAAGTAATTACATATCCTATATAATAAACATATTTTAAACCCTCTATCTAAAAATAAATTTTTTAAAAATGTCTTCGATTCAGCATTACCTGCTGTTCTATGCAAATCAGACTTGATTAAATATATTAATTTACTAATTTTCGTAACAAGGCTCCTTAAATTGATTACTTAATCTTTTATTATGTTGATAAAACACAAGGCTAATAATTGTTAAAAACAATATTCTAGTAATTAAAACATTAATCGCAGCACTTATTATACCATATTTAGGGATTGCATAAATATTCAAAAGAACAACAAGTAAAATTTGCAAATATCTTCCTTGAGATATTATTAACGGATTACCTAAAGAATAAAATGCTTGTTCAAAAGGCATAGTTAAAAAAGAAACGGTGAAAGATATTAATAATATTTGTAATATAACAATAGAAGAAATATATTGTTCTCCTAAAAATATAGGAACAATCCATTTTGTTAATGGAATTAGGCAAAGTATTAATAAAACTATTATTATAAGAGGTTTTATAATTTGTTTAGTTTTATCAAAAATTTCTTCTTCGGATAAACCGGCCATTTTAGGTAATAATACTTTCCCAAAAACATAAGGGAGAAAAGAGACAATTGCTGTTAATTGAAAAGCCGCATTATATATACCTATTTGAGTATAATTACACCACAAAGAAATCATAAAAAAATCAATCCTGCCCAAAATATTATACCCAATTGCAAGACTTGTCATCCATTTCTGATAATTTAAAATTTCAGAAAATAACTTTTTACTAATTTTATTTACAATATATTCTTTTGAAAAGCTAATATAGTTAGAAATAAAAAACACAGCTATACCTAGAGGAATAAAATATATATAAAATACGTATTTTAATAAAATTAACCTATTTAAAAACAATAGAATTACATAGCACAGCCCCATTAGATATCTACTTATATTTATTATCGCCCTTAATCTGAATTTTTGAATAGCTTGTAAATAAGTATCATTAATAAAAAATAAAGATTCTCCTATTATTCCAATGATTAAAAAAGGTATATATGGAATAAGTTCTTTTTTATTCATCAGTAAAAAAATATTTTTTCCAAAAAATAGAAAAAATAAAATCACAGAAAATAAAATAATAATTTTAGATAAAAAATAAAGACCAAAAATTGAATTTTTCGCATTTTTTTCTTTATTATAAAATCTTACCGCCGTATTTTCCATCCCAAAATCAAGAATCGCACTAATAATAGTCATCGCAACAAAGATAAATGAATATTTTCCATAATCAGTTGGCCCTAATAATCTTGTCAATATTATTATGATTACAAAATTTAAACACTTAGTTATCACATTCTCAGAGAATACAATACCCAAATCTTTAACAAATTTACTTTTAAACAGCTGTTGTAAATATTTTTTTATCTTTTGCATAAACAATACCTAGTATTATAAATAATAATATTTTAAAAAAAGTTAAAGAATAAGCATGATCATAAATACTTATGAAAAAAATAGAAAAAACACATAAGCTTGTAGATAAACTTATAGTGCTCAATAATTTTGAACAAGTCTTAAATTTTTTACAAGTATCAATCATAATAAAAATGAGAAAAGAAAAAATAATTATTGTCCCAATTATGCCCATTTCTTGAACACACAATAAATAAAAATTATGAGCAAACCACATAGTATTATTTTGGGGCAAATAAGGGTAAACTACTTCTTCATAAGAATTTAACCCGCCACCTAGCCATAAATACCTTGGATTACTTAAAATCCCTCCAATAACACCTTTCCAAATATCATCTCTGGAACTGAGTGTTTCAACATAAGAGGTATTACTCAAATAATATTTTAAAAACAATACTAATAAACCACTAATTACTGAAATAGAATAAAATTTTACTTTATTTTTCATTGTTAAAAACAAAAAATAAAAATACCCAAAGGTCAAACCTAATAAACTACCTCTAGAATAGGTTGTAATAATACCAAAAAATAATGTTTTGGTTATTAAATGATTGCTTTTTTTATTTTTTATCAAATAATAGCAAATAGGCAGACTAAAAAGTAAAATTGTAATTAAAAAGTTTCCTAACATATTAAAATGTCCCATTGTTCCCATTCCATGCCACACCATATTTGAGCCCAACCCAAAATATCCCCAAAAACCCCTTGCTGAACGAAAAGTTGCCCCAATACCTGTTAAAGATTGAAATACCCCTAAAAAAGCTTGAAACAGAGCTGTAATAAAAATGGTTTTTATAATTTTAGCTATAGTGATTTGTTTTGTTCTTACGAAATAAATTGATAAATAAAAAGCTATCACTGCTTCAAAAAATTTAAAAGAAGATAGAATGCCTGTCTCTCCTACAGAGGTAATCCCTGTTATAAAATATAAAAATGTAAGAATAATCATCCAGGCATCTATGCTAGTTTTTAAATTTACCCTTTTATCTTTAAAAAAGATATTTAAACAAGCTGAAATAAAACATATTAAAATAGCAATATCGTTTGGCGAAAAACTTATAGGTAAAATCCTTATACGTTCCGTAAAAGGAATAGTAAACACCACCAAATAAAAACAAATCTTAGGATTTACAAGTAAAAAAGTCAGCCCAGCAAAAACCAATAATCCCACAATCAAATACTGAATAGGAAAGAACATAACCAAAGCTCCTCCTAAAAGTACCAATCCTATAAGCGTTTTTTCAAGATTACTGAATTCACCGGTCATAATTTACTGCATTTCATTCTTATTATATTCAGGAATAAACTTTCTAACTCTTTGTTTTACAAATTCTTCAATAAGCATCCAGGCAAAAATTGAATTTGTGACAAAATATCTCTTCCACATGCGTCTTGGCTCCTGAATAAGCCTGAAAATCCACTCGGAATTCAAAGCCTGCATCCACATTGGAGCTCTTTTCACCTTTCCTGCAACAACATCAAAACTTCCACCAACTCCCATAGTAAATGAAACACCCAAACGCTCTGAATACTTATTCAAAAAAATCTCTTTTTTAGGCGAACCCATTGCTACAAATAGAATATCGGCTTTTGATTTTTTTATATCTTCTACAATAATTTCTTCCTCTTCATCGGAATAATAACCATTTCTATATCCCGCCACTACAAGGTTAGGATACTTTTGAGTATAAATTTCGACTACTCTTTTGATTATATCTTCTTCTGCACCGAAAAAATAAATTCGATACCCTTTAGTTGATGAATGTTCTATCAGTTTTTGCATCAAATCTATGCCTGTCACTCTTTCTTGGATTTTGATACCTAAAAACCTTGCTCCAAGTACAATACCGGCACCATCTACATTTATAAGCGGGCAAGAATTTATTATATCTCTAAGGGATTGATTTGTTTGCGCATAAATAAGTTTGGCAACATTAACCACAACATGTTGCACGCACTGTTTCTTTTCAATAAACTCTGAAATTTTATCCAAAGTCTCTTCCATCGTAACAATATCAAGATATACTCCAAAAAATTTAATTCTCATCCCTATTTATCCTTTAAAATAAAGCTTCTATCTTTTCATCATTGAGCATCTTATCTTGCTGAAATTTCAAATACTTTTCATATTCTTTTTCAAGCTTAGAGCTGGATTCACGTATAATTGTTCCGATGAAAGGTATATTCGCATTTTTCAATGCTTTGGTAATATTTCTTATTATTGTGTATGTGATTGTTTTGTTTACAAACAAGACAACACCGTCAGACAGCTTTGAAATAATCAAAAACTCAGGAGTAATATGTGCCGCACCTGTATCAATCAAAACCCAATCAAATTCATTTTTTAGAACTTCTATTATAGATTCAAAAGTATTGGTCCCGAAGAACTCGTAAGGCTCGAACACAATATCTTTATTTCCAAGGTGTTTAATCTCTTTTTCATCTGTAATAAGCACATCCATAACCTCTTTGGGGTCAATTTTTTGAGTATGCCTGAATTTATTTTCTATTGAAATTATAAAATCCGATAAATTGATTTTGACTTTATTTTCAACTCCGGCATTTCTAATGACCGTAGGTATTCTAAAATCACTATCTATAATTACAACTGAATGTCCGAGTTTTTTTAAACCTAAAGCCAAATAATAAACTATTGTAGATTGAGGCTTTTTAAGTGAGGATGAAGTAAATGTCAAAACTTTATTATTATTTTTTGAACATTTTATTATCAAATTGGAAACGATATTATTATATGCGATTCCATGAATAAACTGTAGTTGCTCATCAGGCATAAATGTTTCCAACCAAGGAATTATACCAAGTGTAGGAACTTTTGTAATAGCTTCTATAGATTCTATATCATCACAAATATCTTCTATAAGCGTTTTTAAAACAGAAACACTCAAACCCGCCATCAGGCCTAACAACATAGCCATTTCCAACACCTGAAAAACAGAAGGAAAAGAAGGTCCTTTTGGAAGGTCAGGCGCGTCAACCACAATAACATTGCTCATAACTTCAGCTTCTTTTATTTTGGCTTCAATCTGTTTTTCTTTTAATTGGTCATAAGCACTGCTCAATGCACGTTCTTCCTGCTCAAGCATATCAAGAGTGAATTTCTTTTGAGGAATTTTAGATTGTTCAAGATTTATTGTTTGAATACTGCCGTTTAAAGCTTTTTCTTCCGCCTGAAGCCCTATAAATCTTGTTTGATAATCCGCAAGATCTTTTACCAACTCAGACCTTACAGGGTCATAAATATTTATTCCATGCGATGAAGTATATTTGCCTACCGTTAATCTTACCTGTTCTTTTATTTGTTTGTTAATAGTATCAATTTTAGTTTTTTGGGCAACCATTTTTGGGTTTGTATCAGCCAATTTGGCAGAATCAAACTCATATTGTTGCATAGCAATATTCAAATCACTTCTAAGCTGATTCAACGTTTGATTTCCTGTGCCGAGAGCCACCGCTCTGATTGCATCTTTTGGCTTCAAAGATAACTGGCGCTCAAGCTCTCTAAGTGATGATTGGGTATTCTTCATACTGCCTTTTATATCTTCCAATTTTGAAGACATCTCTATTTTTTGTGCAACCAGCTCTCTTGACTCTTCATCTATACTTATAGCCAAATTTGCCGATTTAAATTTTTCTATTTCGCTTCTTTTTTCACGAAGTTTTTTATCAATTTCCGCAAGCTTTTCTTCTATATATTTACGTCTTGCCGTACTGATTTTTCGGTTTATTAGAAGATTTATATTGTCATATTCTTCCAAAACCGCAATTAAAGTATCCTGTGCTTTCTTAGGAGAGCCGTCTCCCAGTGTTATGCTCAAAATATCTGTACTCGGTTTGTTTTTTACATCAATATCAATGCTGTTAATACCAACCTTATCACCCTGCTTTGCTTTGTATTCCACAATAGTTCTTTTAAGCTGGTCAGATTTTAATATTTCTATCTGCGTAAGAATAGGGTTTCCCGCAGCTGTTAAAGGCTGCATTTGATTTTGAGTATCCAAAGACGCAACAAATTCTTCTGTTGCCAAATCTTTTATCCAAATTTTTGCCGTTGATTTATAAACAGCTTTATAGAAAAAGAGTAAGTAAACAAAAGACCAAACCAAAACTATCAGCATTGCCGAAAAGATTAATTTCTTATCTTTTTTGAAATTTCGGAAGTATCTGTTTTTATTTAAATTTTCAAAAATATCACTATTCATTTAATCACTCTATTTCCCTATTACCTGGTATCTTGTAGGGTTTGACATAAGAGCCCAGTTATTGTAAGTATTTGCAAAAGTATTGAATGGCATCAATATTTTAGTTACAGCTTCAAATGCTTTAGCAATCAACGGTCTTGCTTTTTCAGGAACATAAACAATATCATTAGGCATTACCATAACATCGCTTTTCATAGGATTTACTTTTCTTGTCACAAGTTTGCCTGACACATCAGGTCTGCTTATATAAACTTCCCTAGGAGCATATGCCGCATCTGTCAAATATCCTCCTGCCGCCATAATTGCCGAATTAAGCGTTATGGACGCACTACTGTCAAGCCTGATAAGTCCGGGAGTACTTACATATCCAAATACTCTTACAGGAACATATTTGGGAGAAAAAGTAGATGTAATGTATTTTTTGTATTTTTCTTCATTAACCGCAAACGGTGTAGGCAAAGAAGGAACATGAACCACATCGCCTTCCATCAAATAAATATCTTGAGTAACATCCCCTTTTTCAATAATATCCATCAAATTAATATCAAAATCGGTGTTTGTTTTAGGATTTGTAATTTTCACATGCTCTAAATCCGCATCAAATTTGATTCCTCCTGCGGCTATAAGCAAGTTTGAAAGCAAAGGCGATTTTCTTTCCACTTGTATTTTATAAACATCCTGAGAATTGAAAGCTCTGTGGTCTGATGTATCCGTATTAAGCTCATAACTTCCGGGA
>JAEWLZ010000083.1 GCA_023457295.1 Cyanobacteria bacterium OH_PDB_112 | reverse complement strand
GCAGTATCCTCCATAACCAAAGGATGGATTGTTGTAGAAATCGCCGATGCGAGGATCTGAACAAATGCCTTCAATAATGTCTTTCGCTATCAAACCCTTTATTGAGGCATAGGTATCTAACTCGTTGAAATAAGCGACCCTTAGTGCCAAATAAGTATTTGCAAAAAGTTTAATTGATTCAGCTTCATTTAAACCCACAAAAAAAGTGCTAATATCTTCTTTAATTGCTCCTTCTTGAAGTAAAGCGGCAAATGTTTTTGCATATGAAAGATATCTGTCGTTTTTTTCTGGAACGCCAACAACAATTCTTGATGGAAACAAATTGTCATATAAGGCGTTGCCTTCACGCAAAAATTCAGGAGAGAAAAAAATCAAATCATAATTATATTTTTCGCGGAGGTATCGTGTATATCCAACTGGCAAAGTCGATTTTATAAATATAGCGGCGTTTTTATTCATAGACAAGAGTGTCTCGATGACGTTTTGAACGCTTGATGTATCGAAATAGTTTTTTTCAGAATCATAATTAGTTGGGGTTGATATTATAACAATATCGGCGCCCACATATGCGGTTTTTGCGTCTATAGTAAAAGTCAAATTTAAAATCTTATTCGATAGATATTCCTCGATGTTTTTGTCTTTTATGGGGGAGATGCGATTATTCAACATTACAACCTTTTCTTTGCATATGTCGATCGCACATACATTATTGTGCTGGGCAAGCAAAACAGCCAGCGACAATCCGACATATCCAGTTCCAGCAACGGCAATTTTCATATTTTTTTCCTCATAAAATAATATTTTTTATACCATTCAACAAATTTAGTTAAGCCATCTTTTAAGGAAGTGCTCGGTTTCCAATCGAAGTCATTAATCAAATCATCAACATCGGCATAAGTTTGGTAGACATCTCCAGGCTGCATGGGCAAATATTCTATTTTGATTTCTCCTTGTAGTAAGTCAGCTTTAGCTAAACATTCAGTTAAAGTATCGACGAAATATCTCAATGTTACAGGAGAATTATTACCAATGTTATATATTTTGTACCTTATTCCATTTTCGTCGGGGGGAGGCAATCGTTTAATAACTTTTGCGATGCCATTAACTATATCGTCAATATAGGTGAAATCGCGATACATGTCACCATTATTAAATAATTGTATTTTCTCGCCTTTTGCAATTTTGTCGGTAAACTTAAAATAAGCCATATCCGGTCTTCCCATAGGACCATAAACTGTGAAGAATCTTAAACCCGTTGTTGGAAATCCGTATAATTTCGAGTAGGCATATGCCAACAATTCATTGCTTTTCTTGGTAGCGGCATACAAAGAAACGGGATTATCTGTCTTATCGTTGGTAGAATATGGTATCTTTTTATTTAAACCATAAACCGATGAAGAAGAAGCATAAATCAAATGATTCACTGGATAATAACGGCATGCTTCTAGCACATTAAAAAATCCGATGATGTTGCTTTTTATATATTCATCTGGGTGATTAATAGAATATCGAACTCCGGCTTGAGCGGCTAAATTAATTACGATATCGAATTTGTGCCGTTTAAACAAATGTAAAACTTTGTTCTTGCAACTAAGATCAATTTTTTTAAAGGAAAAGCGTGAATAATGTTTTAGGGCATCCAGTCTATCGCGCTTTAATTGCGGATTATAATAATCATTTATGTTATCAATACCAACAATATTGATGTCTTCCTCTTTTTCGAACAAAGCTCTAATCAAGGCAGAGCCAATGAATCCAGCAGCACCAGTTACAAGAAAATTAACCATCTGTATTTTTCCCTCCTAAAATCTGAACTTTTTTAAACAACTTTACGTGCTCTTCTGCACATTTTTCAATAGAATATTTGCCGCTATTTTCTAAATTGAATTTCTTGATGCGATTCAATAAATTATGATCGCTTATCAATCTTAACATAGCGGCAATCAATTCTTTTTTATTCGACCTTTCATACAGCAAGCCATTATTTTCATTTTCAATAATATCGGGTAAACCGCCAACTTTTGGGGCAATGACAGGGAGGCCACAACTCAGGGCTTCCAATACTGAAATTGGATTCCCTTCGAAAATTGAAGACATGACAAATATTTCTGATTTGCAATAATAATCCACAACATCATTTGTTGCTCCCGGTAGTACAACGGCTTTTTTACAAGGTAATGTATCAAGGAAGTAGTTAATATCTTTATATTCGGGGCCGTTTCCAACACAAACTAATGTTATGTCTTTATGAGTTTGCCATACTTCATTAAAGGATTCAATTAAAAGTCGGTGGTTCTTGACTTTATCAAAACGTGCAACAAATATGAACGTGAATTCTTTTTTACAATCTTTCACCACTAATTTTGAAGGTGCATTATATATTGTTATCGCTGAGTTCTTGCCAAACATAGATTCGAGATCACGCGATATAGAATCGGAAATTCCGACATGCAAAAACATACCTTTCTTAATGTATATTTTTCTTAAAAAGAATGACAGTCGACCGCATTCGCGTCTTGGAACGCTATGAACGGTGTGAACAAGTTTCCATTGTGTTTTCTTGAAACCGAAAGCCAAAAAATAAGTTGGCATAACAGAGAGGTGGCTATGAATAATGTCTGGTTTAATCTTGTTTACTATTTTTTGGAAAAGTTTGGCGGCCTTAAAATCTATTCCTTTCTTTTTATGGCAGCGAATAATTTCTAGACCGGGTAAATCTTTTAAATACGCGAAGGAATCATCGATTTTATCGTATAGGATTATGAGAGTGATTTTGTTTTCATTGTTTTTTATCAATTCAGCAGTTAGGCTGGTCACAAAAACTTCGGCTCCGGCTCTAATCCCTAGATAAGGTATAACTTCAACTATTTTCATGTTATTCTCTCTTCGACACCTTTGTTTTTTGCAATAGGCGATTTTAATGAAACGATGTCGGTTTCATTGGTGATGGTAGCCATGACTATTCCAATGATGTAAGCATAGAACTTTTGAGTTATCTGAGGAATACTTATCATTGCTGTAAAAAACAAAACTATAATAATAAACGACGCTATATCATAAGAATTGACTTTATTGGTTCTTAGCTTTTTCAAAAATCCAATAATGCTTTTAACGAAACCATAGTGCCATAGAACAGTACCTATTAGACCGAAATTGCACAATGATTCTGCAAGTTGATTATGCGACCAACCATAATTGTATTCACCATAATTTGCATAACCGTTTATACCATATCCAAACAAGGGCTTTTTCAAGAACATATTCAGAGCCATAAAAATCATCTCAAGGCGACTGCCGGTGCTTCCATAAGTCTCGTTTGTTCCCGATAAAACGTTAAACATTTCGACGAGTCTATCTTTATAAAAGTTAAACTCATTTAAAGAAAAAATAATAAAAATAAAACAGACCATGGACGTTAAAACAATAGCAGACAACCACCATTTTTTAAGTCCGTTTTTTAATAAGACTGCGGAAACAAATACGAAAATGACATTAAAAATGAATATTTTAGATCCTGTCGATAATCCGAAAAGGGCTAAAACCAAAAGAAAAATAAAATGGAACAATTTAATAATATAGCTATTAGAAAAAAGAATTGACCAAAGTGAAAAAGCAAATCCAAACGAAATGACAAGAGAAACATCATTTTCGTCGCCAAAAATCCCACCGAGCCGTTCAAATTCTAAAGTAAATAATTTTTCCCTATAGTAAACAGCAAAAACAAGTGCAAAAAATAGAACCCCTATTTCAGCGCAATATATTAAAATCTTCCTGCTTTGTTTGTTGCTTTTAGCATACATATATGTATTTAAAGAAATAAACGACATCAATAGTGGGGTGTACGCAAAATTCTTGAAACCCATAAAAGCACTGGAAAGGAAAGCGAAAATGACAAAAAGAATTATACAAATACATATGAAATCAATTTGAACTTTATAAAACAAAAGTAGAGATAAAGCCATAGAAACCAGTAGCACAATAGTCAAAATCCAAGTAACTAAATACAGTACGCTGGATGAGCTGAATGTCGGAATGCTAAATATAACTATAGAAAAGGAAGTAAAAACAATTATGTCAAGTACAATGTTAAATTTAGTTTTGGACAGGAAAAAACCTTCAACATTTTTAAGCAACAAAATGAATTGCTGTTTTTCATGAAAGAAAAGCGTTTTAAATTTCAATGCAAAAGAAATCATTATTTTTTTCATCAATCTTGCCACTCCTTACTTTTTTAAAAGCCGGGATTACATTGATTGTTTCCATCCCTCCATAAAATGTAGATATCACAATGGAGATAATTGGTAGTACACTAAAAAAAGTATAAACGCTTAGAAAGTAGCCAATAATTGAATAACCAAACAGTCCAGCAAAATTTAAAGCAAGGGCAATGATTTTTGCTTTTTCCAATGTCTTTTCGCTTAAGAAAAATATCGATGAATAAAACGCCAAAAAAACGATACAAGCAAAATATAAAAGAAGGATATTTGATTCGCTGATATCGTCAATAAATATAGTTGAATAATTTTGAGAAAGTCTATTATTAACCACATATTCATCCATTGATTTGTCATATTGTTTGAAAAATATATCACATTTATCTACTGTATAGCCAAGCGCATTAGCGGTTCGAAAAACAGTTTTGATTGTGTAAGCACTATTTTTGAGTTCTATCTCAAATCTAACTGTTTCGTCGTTAAGAGAAGCATTCCGATTTACAACAGCAAAATTCCCATATCTAGCAAGTATGCGTGGAGAAGTGCGCTTATCGGTATAAATAATATTGTTAATTGTAAGAATATAGTTTGTATTATCATCGATAACGCTTCGAAGGACAATATTACAATAATTGTCGTTAGTGATAATTTCCTTATATGCCTCTTTCTTACTCAAATGACCCAAATCATATTTTTCAATAAGAGTGTCGGCATATAAGTCCGTTATATAAATAAACGATGTCCCATTGCCTCTAGGTCTTAATGATTCCGTTTTTGACATTATATAGTCTCCAACTCCGTGCATTTCTATGGGGTCGGTATCTTCCCAATAAGTAAAATAGAGATAATACAAACCATCATCTAAATAATAACCACCGCCGTTTTCTTCTAAACGGCGAATAGAAAAGGTTTCTTGTTTCAATAAAGTAAATGAATTATTATTATCTTTTTCGGCGAATGAATTATTTAAAATTTGCGAAACGTTACTAACGAAAGAAGAATAGTAGAGGGCTGCTTTAATATCAGAATAATACGCTGAATATTCCTCTTGAGTCTCCTTTCTATTAATAGACATTACGGGGCGATTACCGTCTTCTCCATAAACAAAAATGTCGTCATTTTGAAGTTCCTCACAAAATAATTCTTGTTTGTAATCTGAGGAAGTAGACAAAATAAGCCCGCCTAAAGCAAAAATGAAACACATTATTAAATAATAAAT
>JAEWLZ010000082.1 GCA_023457295.1 Cyanobacteria bacterium OH_PDB_112 | reverse complement strand
GCCTGCTTCTCCTTCTTCTTTTTGAAGCACCTCAAGATGAGGTATAACAACAGCTAAAAGCTGCATAATAATTGAAGAAGTAATGTAAGGACCTATTCCCAAAGCAAAAATAGAAACTTTTCCAAGCGCACCGCCTGAGAACATGTCCAAAAATCCTATTATGTTATTTCCTGATGCAAGATTAGCAATAACTTCGCTATTTATCCCATAAACAGGAATCTGTGCCCCGAAACGGAACACAGCTATCATTAGAAAAGTGAAAATCAACTTTTCTTTAAGTCCTGAAGAATGCCACATTCCGACAATATCGTCAGGTGTGGGCAGTTTCATTTGAGCCATATTAGTCTACCTCGATTGAACCGCCTGCAGCTTCTATTTTTGATTTTGCTGAAGCGGTGAAATGTCTTGCCGTAACTTTAACAGATTTTTTCAACTCGCCATTACCCAGCACTCTCAATGCGTCAGCTTTTTTAGATGCCAATCCTTTTTCGACAAGAACTGCCAAATTGACTTCTTTTAAGCCCAGTTCATCAAGTTTTCCTACATTAATCTCAGCATATACCATAGGGTTAATCAATTGGAACCCTTTTAATTTTGGAACTTTTCTATATCCAGGCATTTGTCCGCCTTCAAAACCTCTTTTACGAGAACGTCCTGAACGCTGACCTTCACCGTTATGACCGCGGCATGCTGTTTTACCATGCCCTGAAGATCTACCGCGACCTTTTCTTTTTTCTTTATGAGTCGCACCTTCAGCAGGTCTTAAATCTTCTAATTTTATTGTTGTTGTCATTTTATTTATACCTTCCTGATTACTTTTCAACGCTTACCATATGAGAGATTTTATTCACCATGCCGTTAATGATGGCTGAATCGTCATGCTCTACAACCTGGTTCATTTTAGATAAGCCCAAAGCTTTTACAACTTTTTTTTGCTTTTCTGATGCGCCTATAAGGCTTTTTGTCAACTTAACTTTTATTCTTTTTGTTGCCATTTTTTTATTTCCTTTAATTCAAAATTTCTTTTACTGACAAACCTCTTTTTACAGCAACATCTTTAAAGCTTTTAAGACTTCTCAAAGCTTCCAATGTAGCTCTTGCGGAGTTCAAAGGTGAATCTGAACCCAAAGATTTGCTCAAAATATTTTCGATACCTGCAAGCTCCAATACAGCTCTTACAGAACCTCCTGCAATAATACCTGTACCTTGTGATGCAGGTTTCAAAATAACACTACCCGCACCTGCTGAAGCAGCAATTTTGTGAGGAATTGTAGTTTTGAAAATAGGTACGTTTACAAGATTTTTTCTTCCGTCAGCGATTGCTTTTTGAATAGCGCCGATAACTTCAGATGATTTGCCGATACCAAGACCGACTTGACCTTTACCGTTCCCAACAACAACTGTTGCACGGAAGCTAAGTTTTTTACCGCCTTTTACAACTTTTGTAACACGACGTATCTGAACAACTCTCTCTTTCCAATCAGAAACAGGAGCTTCTTTTTTAACTTCTTCTCTTTTACGACGTGAAGAACGTTTTTTCTTGCCTTCAAATTTTTCTAAAGCTTCTTCTTCAGCCGCAACTTCATCAACAACTTCTTCAGCAGTTTCTACAACCGCTTCAACAGTTTCAGCTACTTCAACAGCTTCAACTTTTTCTGTTGTTTCTTCGATGGTTTCTTCTATTTTTTTATTTGTTTCTTCCACGGATTAACCTCTCTTATATTAAATTTATTATTACTAAACACTAAACCGTTAATTTATCAAACATAAAACATGAAAAAAAATCAACCCGTTGTGGGCGATTTAGTCCAATAAGTTTTTCATTACTTAATAATTCTATGAGAAATATTTAAACGAACTCTGAGCGTTTTGGTCTAAAATTTTCTTAACAGATTCACGCTCGGAGCTTATAGCTTTGTATTCGACCTCAACAGATGTCTGTTCAATCTGAAGTTTTTTATCCTGTGCATTAATTTCTTCTATTATTTTGTCATATTTGTTTTCAGCTTCAACATCATCGCCTTTGTAAAGTTCATCGTTGATTTCAGGAACACTGCGCCAATCTATTTCTTCATACTCATCACCTTCAAAACTAAGAGGGTCTTGCGTAAATTCATCAGCTTCTCTAACAAGAGAATATGTTCCGTTGCGAAGTCCTTCCTCCAAATTTTCTATAAGAGGTATATATCCTGCATTTTTTAAAGTTGGTAAAGTTGTAGATTTATTCCAAACAGCAGAATCCCAAGAAGAAACAGGAGAAGTTCCGCCTGAACCGATATCGACGGCATTGTAACTTGGACCTGTTAAATTATTATCGTAAAAACATCCCGTAGATTCTCCGGAACTTGCATCCATTCTTGCTCCTATAAAACCGCTGCCGGGATAACCTCCTGTAACATTGGCTGTACTGTAACTGTTAATTACATTACAAGCTCCTATGTTATAACCGACAAGCCCGCCTGTTGATGTTGAGCCTCCTCCTGAAGACGATCCGTCAGAATAACAGTCTCTAACCAGTGCCCCACAGTTTATGCCAGCAACTCCTCCAACCGTTGCAGTTCCGAATATATTCATTGAAGAATAGCAACTACTTATCGTGGAACTGTTCAAGTCACCTACAATGCCGCCTACACCCCAATTTGATGAATTTGCTGTTACAGTGCCTGATGATGCACAATTTTGTACAATAGTTCCTCCAAAAGCAGACCCCGTAACTCCGCCTAATCTATTACCACCGCCTGTTACATTAGCATTGACTGAAATATTAGAAACTACATCTCCACCGTCACTACCTCCAATAGCACCCGCTACTCTATCCGCCCCACCCAAAACTGTACCTGTAACTGAACAATTTGATACAGTTGAACCGTTAATAGTGCCGATTAATAAACCTACATATGAACTTCCGCTCGCATTAATATTTGAATTATTTATAACAACATTTTGTATTGTAGCCCCGCTTGCGCTAGAAAATAAACCTATATTATTAATCGCAAGACCTCCGGTATTAATATTCATACCACTTATAGTATGACCATTACCGTCGAAAACACCTGAAAAATTATGATTTATAAGAGAATTATCTAAAGCTATACTAGATAAATCAATATCACAATTAAGAATATACCTGCCGTTAAGCCCTATATCACTATTAAATTGAGAAACAAGGGTCATAAAATCTGCTTGAGAATTAATAGCAGTAAAACCAGCCGGAGCTGTTGCTTGTTGCCCTCTGAATATTTTATTTTTACCTGAGTCAGTAACTCTATAACCCAAGGCTTCTAAATTATTTACAGTTAATGATTGTAAGCCTGATAAGGATTTTGTGAACATCTTGCGATTTGAAATTGAATTATTGTATGAAGTAGCAACGTTTTCGAGTTCGGAAGCCAAACGCAAGCGTCTCTGGCAAATTTGCTGGATACGGCGCTCCAGGTCAACTTGCCTTGAGGTTAGAGATAAAAATCTTGCTTGATTTGACGACAAACCCATTTTTAAGT
>JAEWLZ010000081.1 GCA_023457295.1 Cyanobacteria bacterium OH_PDB_112 | reverse complement strand
ATACAATATTTATAACGAAAATGGGGAAAAAATTTTCGAAGCAGGAAAAATTCTTACCCCCGGAAAGCTCATGCAATTACGATATTTTTCGGCAATTTACATTGACGAAAATGAATCTGATGATGATTATGTTTCTTCAAGACGTGAAAGACCTTCTGAGGCAGAAGATCATAAAATTTCCGAAAAAGATTTTTGGGAAAACTTTTTTAGAGAAGATTTCGCAGTTAACAGTACTTCTATAATTGAAGTACAGGAACAATTAGGAATTAAAAAAACATTCCAACAAGCTATGAGTTCTTATATTCTTCATGAAGTTTCTACTCCGGAAATTTTAACTGAAGCAAGAGACAAAGTTATCGAAGTTGTAATGCCTGTTATAGATAATGTTACCTATCGCTCACAAGTTCAGATTTTGGGTGATTATTTTCAAACACATGCAATAAATGTTGCTATTTTGGCAATTATGTTGGCCACAAAATTAAAATTAAAAGAAACTGCTATTAATGATTTGGCTCTTGCCGCAATGTTTCATGACATAGGAAAAACCAAAATAGACAAAAATATTTTAGTAAAACAAAATTTAACCCCAAAAGAACAAAAAGTTCTTCAACTTCATCCTCAAATAGGTTATAAAATCCTTAAAAATGATTTTGGATTTGGCGAAAGTATTTGCAGAGCAGTTTTAGAGCATCATGAAAATCACGATGGTTCAGGTTATCCCTATGGGATTTCTGACAACCAAATAAGTCTTTTCGGGCAAATTATAAATATCTGCAATTATTATGACAATCTGATTTCAGGCAAAATCAGAAACGGTATCAAATCCTCAAAAGATGCTTTAAAAATAATTCTTGAAGTAGGTCCAAACAATTTTAGTTCAAAAATTTTGTACACATTTGTAAATATGTCCAGCTATAACGATACAACTCCTTTCAAAGATATGGAGCAATAAATTGAAAGCTACGGTTATAGGAGCAGGACTGGCAGGATGTGAAGCGGCTTTTCAACTGGCAAAAAGAGGAATTGAAGTCGATTTATACGAAATGAGACCTTGTGTTTCAACAGGTGCGCATAAATCCGATAAACCTGCCGAACTGGTTTGCAGCAACAGCTTAGGTTCTTTTGATATAACAGGTGCTTCAGGTCTTTTAAAAAAAGAAATGGAACTTTTGGGCTCAATTTTGATAGAAACCGCAAAAAAGTGCCAAGTTCCGGCGGGCAATGCCCTTGCTATCGATAGAGAAGTGTTTTCTGATGAAATCGCAAAACTTATAGAAGAAAACCCTAAAATAAATCTTATCCGTGAAGAACTGGCAGAAATTCCGCAAAACCCCACAATTATAGCATCAGGTCCTTTAACTTCGGATAATCTTTCAAAAAGCATAAAAGAATTTACCGGTGAAGAATATTTGGCATTTTTTGACGCCATTGCTCCAATCATAGAAAAGACATCCATAAACATGGATACCGCTTTCGTTGCAAATCGCTATAACAAAGGTGAAGCCTGTTATATAAATTGTCCTATGAATAAAGAGCAATATGAAAATTTTTACGAAACACTTATAAATTCTCCCAAGATAGAGCTTAAAGATTTTGAAAAAAACGCAAAATTTTTTGAATCATGCCTTCCTGTTGAAGTACTGGCTTCAAGAGGAGTTGATACCTTAAGGTTTGGACCGATGAAACCTGTCGGACTTGTGGATGACAGAACCGGCGAAAAAAATTATGCCGTAGTTCAACTCAGACAAGATGATATGGCGGCGAATCTTTACAATATAGTAGGATTTCAAACAAATCTAACTTGGGGCGCGCAAAAAGAACTTATCAAAAAAATTCCGGGGCTCGAAAATGCCAATATTGTAAGATATGGGGTCATGCATAAAAACACCTTTATATTCAGTCCAAAAATACTACAAAGAACTCTACAAACAAAAAAACGTGCCGATTTATTTTTCGCGGGACAAATAACAGGAACAGAAGGCTATACAGAATCAATAGCTTCAGGGCTTTTGGCAGGAATTAACATGGCAAAATTTTTAATAAATGAACCTATGCTAGAGCTTGAATCTTTAAGCATGCTCGGCGCGCTTATTAAATATATAACTTTTGAAGACCACAAAACTCTAAACCCCATAAACAGCAATTGGGGGATTGTTGACCCTATTGATTTACCCAAAAAAATCAAAAAAGACAAAAAACAAAAAAACACAATTTTGGCAAACCGTGCCATTGAATACATAAGTCAAATAAAGTAATGCCCACATCATTACTGATGCAGGCATTTATTCACTCTCTTACCCAAACATATTTGTTGTGTTCTGATTATCCCCTTAATCATATTTTTTATTTAAGTTTAAAACTTTCTTCTCCAAGGCCGGTTTCAATCATTTTTTCTATAATACCGTCAGATTTTACGACTTTGTCCTGAGGATTTTTATCTTTTTTATTCTCTTTTAAAATAACGTTTCCTTTTTTATCTTTTTCTATACTTTTGGCAACAATCTGATTTCCTTTTTCGTAAACAAATTCTTGTTCTATTGAACTTCCGTCATCATTTTTTATAAATAGTTTCTTTGTTTTTCCATAGTCAGAATAAGTCTCTGTAACAAATCCGCCTTTAGAATTTGATTGCGTCATCTCTATTTCCTGATTATTTTTGAATTTTCTTCTCCAAAAACTTCCATCAGGAAGTGTTTCTGTTTTTTCTATTACTTGTCCTTTTTCGTTATATTTTGTCAGCAACGAATACTTTCCTTTTTTATACAAGTTTTCTTTTAACTTATTATTTTCATATTTTTTTGTATCAGAGCACATTTTATCGGCGGGGATTTTTGTGACTTCAGATATGCTGTTTTTTAAATTGTAAGAAGTCAAAATATTATTACCTTCTTTATCTATTTTGGAATATTTATTCCCTATTACTTCTTGCCCAATAATAATTTCTTCAACATGCCTTCCCTTTCCCCAGGGTAGAACTTGATTTAAAATTCTTGAAATTTTCACTTTAACAGAAGCCTTAGGAGGAACGTCAAATCTACCGAAATTAACAGTTTTCTCAGCTGAAAATGAATTTGTTTTTTTAATGGAATTATTTTTGTAAATTCCGTGTTTTGACGGAGAATTTATATTTGTAACCAACATTTTTTAATCTTTCCTATTTTTATAAAATATACAAAAGAGTCAAAAACCGTGAAGATTTTTTTTTGCCTTTTTTGATTGTTTTTTTACAAAAATTTACAGTTTATATAAATTTAGCCGTTACTATTCTTTCAATTTTATTTAAATCTTTTATGCAAATAATGTCGTTAAAGCCGCTACCTGCAAGCATTTTAATAATACTGTCGGACTGATTTATACCGATTTCAAAACATAAATATCCGCCTTTATTTAAATACAAAGGAGCTTTTTCTATAATTTTTTTATAAAATTCCACTCCTTCTTCATCCTCGGCAAAAAGTGCAAGATGGGGTTCATGCCCTATGACTTCTTTTTGTAATTCAAACATAGTTTTCATAGGTATATATGGCGGGTTTGATACAATTATGTCAAATTTTCCGCTAATATTTTCAAATAAATTCGATTCTATAAAATTTACTTCAGCATGTAAATTTTTTGCATTTTTAACAGCAATTTCAAGCGCTTTCTTCGAAATATCGCATGCCGTAACTTCTTTTTCTGAGAGTTTTTTTATCATAATCGCAATACATCCTGAACCGGTTCCGATATCAAGAACTGTCTTACCTTTAAATTCAATTACTTTTTGAACCAAAAGTTCTGTTTCAGGACGCGGAATAAGAACATCTTCAGTTACAAAAAATTTTTCACCCATAAAATAAGCATATCCTAGCAAATATTGTATCGGAATATTTTTTTCCAACCTTATATTTATAAGATTACTTATTTTAGTAATCTTTTCAGGAGAAAGTATTTTCCCCGCCAAAAAGTCTTTCTTGGCAAAATCAACACTTTCCAAAAATAAATTAAATTCTGCTTCCGCCTGATGAATATCCATGGCAGAATTAAGTTTTTGCAAAAAGTCTCTATATGTCAAAACCGTTCACCGCAACATCATTTTGAAGAGTAATAATAAGTTTTGTACCGGCAGGAATATTAACTGGCTTGCCTTTTTGGAAGAAAAGCCAGCCCGACCCCGCAAAAACTCCGCAAGAAAAACCTATTGCCGCTCCTACAAGAGCATAAGACCCCATAAGACCGATTCCAAGCCCTGCGAGCGCACCACCTAAAGAAAGTACCGAAAGAGAAGAGAAAACTTTGCCAAAACGTTCAACGCCTTCTCCGCCAATAAGAACTCCTGAATTATCTTTAGTTTTTATTTTTGCAATTATAGGTAATTTATAATTATCCTGACATTCTATTTGATAAAACTCTACTTCTGCCTGAGCATTTTTGTACCATCCTCCGGCATGTTTAAGTGTTTTTATTTTTCCCTTCACAATAGAACCTTCAGGAATAATAACCTGATTATCAATTTCTATCGGAAATAAAAGTTTTGCAGTAATTTCATCTCCTACCGAAGCACTTTGAGAATCTATCTCATCCATCAATTCCACAGCAAAATTTTCACCTGCTTTTATACTTGCATTTTCAACAGCTTGGGCATTTTGTGTTTCGGACTCGACCAATAATTGTTCGAGTTTTGCCTCTATATCATTAGAATATTGTTGAGTATAAACCTCGGCAAAACATGAATTTGCGCTAAAAAAACTTGCTATTAATAGTATTGCGGTATATTTCTGTATATGATTTTTCATCTCAAGTCTTCCGGCTTAAATCTGGAAAATCCCGGCAAAATTTCTTTCCCCGATTCTATATTAAATCTAACGAATCTTGTCATTTGTGATTTTACAGGCAAAGACATACTATTTTCTGCCTTCCTGAAAATATTTTTGGTTTCTTTATGTTTTTCAATAAGTCTTGATATTTTTTTATCGTTCATATTTCCAATTTTAACTATATAAAACGCATATGACAATAGCTAAATTATCAGCTGTTACATAACCTAATTATCATACTTATAAAAAACACAACTAAAGTTGGAGCAAATTCGAACCTTTTGGGAATATTCAAAAAAATTCAAAATGATATATTGAGTATGTAAGAAGTTAGTTGTTTCCCCTTATTATGAGTTAGTTATTTTTTCTCTTGAAAGTGACTTGTTCACCCTTGAATTAAAGGATTTTCAAACAACGTATATTTATGTGCAAAAGTACCCCTTTGTGCGTTATTTCTTATGTGATTTTTACGAATTTATTTTACATGGATGTCTTATATAGATTGAAAGGAGATTCCCTATGAGCGTAGTAGTAAATACTAACATGACTTCAGTTATGGTTCAAAGAAACTTGAGCCACTCAACTACATCTATTCAACAAAATATGAAAAGATTGTCAACAGGTATGAGAATCAACAGTGCAGCAGATGATGCTGCCGGTTTGTCATTATCTGAAAAATTGAACAGCCACATCAAATCATCTGATATTGCAAAATCAAACGCGCAAACAGGTATTAACATGTTGCAGATTGCAGACAGCGATTTGAGTGTAATTCAAGACAACTTGCAAAAAATGAGAAACCTCTCTATTCAAGCAGCAAACGGGGTTTACTCAACTTCAGAAAGAAGAGCTATCGACAAAGAATATCAAGAAAGATTATCAGAAATTAACCGTATTGCAGTAAGTTCTCAGTTCTCTGACTTGAAATTGTTAGACGGTAGTTTAGCAATAACAAATGATTTGAGACTTCAAATCGGTACAGATACAGGACTAACAGCAAATACCATCAATATCGCATCAGCTTTTGCAACAACAACAACATCTGCTTTGGGTATTAACGGTACTTGCACAACAACAGTAGCACTTTCAAGAACAGCTGTAGAATCTCTTGACCTTGCTATCCAAAATATGTCAGACAGAAGATCAAAAATCGGTGCAAGTATAAACCGTCTTGAATCTACGATAAATCGAATAGATGTAAGACAAGAAAACTTAGCATCATCTTATTCTGTAATCAGAGACACAGA
>JAEWLZ010000080.1 GCA_023457295.1 Cyanobacteria bacterium OH_PDB_112 | reverse complement strand
TTTGATATTCCACCGCTCCAGAATTTATCCCAAAGCTGGTCAATCTTGCTTTTTATTGCAGGGCTGTTTTGAAGCATTTTTTAGTTCACCAATCCTTTTGTGAATTCCACAATTTCATCTATCTGTTTTTTATCAAAAACACCCCTTATACCCTGCGGATGCAGGACGGTAAAAGGCGATTCTATTAGGTCTCTTTTTTCTATTTTTTCCTTGTCTATTATGTAATTCTTTAAAGTATCCAGAAACTGCAGCTGCATTGCGCTTAAATATGTATGGTTCTTTATAAAGGTGTCAAACGCCCTTGATACAGTATTAGGAAATGTGTCCAGCTTTTCTATGCCAAGTATATGGCGCATGAACTGCAAAAACTTTGCCTTGCGGTTTCTGTATACGCTTTTAAGCAGGTCTTCTGTTATATGCGGATGTTCGTTATGCAGGGTTTCTGCAAGTTCTTCCGCTTCATCTGCGGTAACTTCTTCGCCTTCCTTTATTTTTTGCAGTATCGGGTTGTTTTCCGTAAGCTTCAGTACCATTCTTTCCACCATTTCTTTATACTTGCTTACGCTTACAGCTTCATGGCTTGGTCCAAATTCCACCATTTCTTTTGTGGCTACTTCGTCCCTTAAATCAAACTTATCCGGACCGGTTGTATTTATAAGCCCATCGCGGAACTTCATTAAAGCAGAGAGTTTATCCGCCACTTCATCAAAATCAGCATCAGATGCCGCAGCCCAGAAGTTATTTGTCTGGGCTTTTTTTATAAGTTCTTCATATTTTGCCACCACATTTACAGACAGCGGAAGTTCGCTTATATCTTCTGTAATACTGTCTTTAAGGTCTTCGTACAGGCTTGTATTATCAGACAGCTTTGCAAGCGACGCAAACAGCAGGTCTTTTTCAAAACGCATGGACTTAAAATCAACCTGCGATACTGTTCTGAATAACGGCAATACTATGTTTCTTAAATAGTCCAGTTTTTCATGGTTTAATTTAAGCCAGAAATTATCATCTGAAGTTTTATGTAGCTCTGTTGCGGCTTCTTTTATTATTATGGAGTTTTCAGGCAGTTCTTTAATCTTCTGCCTAAGTTTGCCGGCTTCTTTTTTTGCTATTTCATTTTCGCCCTTATCTATCGCCTTTTCTATCTTATCAATCCTGATGCCCGCGAAACGTACCGGGAGGGGGATCTGCTGTTTGTTTTCTTTGCCTTTTGGATTAACCTTAAAATATTCAAAGTTATCCCAACAGTCAATAATAAGGAACTTGTCCTTTTCCGGGCACCATGGTTTTAATTTATTCCGTTCCAGCAGCCTTGTACCGCGACCTATCATTTGCCAAAACTTTGTATAAGAATACACCGGCTTTGCAAAGACTAAATTAACAATTTCCCTTACATCTATGCCTGTATCAAGCATATCCACGCTTAACGCTATGCGAGGCATGTCATTATTTTTAAACTGATCAAGCAGTCCGCCCTTGCCGTATACACGGGGGTCGTCTGACACAATAACTTTTGCAAGTTCGCCTTTATGTTCAGGATAAAGCGCATCTATTATCTGTTCCATTCTGCGCGCATGCGACATTGACATGCAGAAAAATATTGTTTTCCCCGGCAGCACACCATTTACGTCTTTTATGCATTCTTCCATAAATTCCCTGACTATAAGGGTGTTTGTACCTTTGTTAATTACCGTCTTTTCAATATCTGTGCCTTCATAGTTTATCTCTTCAACTTCCCTGCCTTCAGCCATAAGGCGCATCTGGTCTTCAAGCGATATAGTCCTTTTGCTTATGCCGTCATCCTGAAATTTAGTATGTATCTTCATAACTTCAAAATTACAAAGATATGGCGGGTCATTATTTACCGCTTCTTCATATGTATAGGCAAATGTTGGGACACCATCTTCACAGCGGAAAAGTTCAAAAGTATTATGGTCTATTACGTCAGTGGGCGTTGCAGTAAGCCCAATGTTTATTGCCTTAAAATATTTCAACACTTCGCCATAGGTATTGTAAATGGAACGGTGGCTTTCATCAATTACTATAAGGTCGAAAAAATGCGGTGACAACGGTTTTTCTTTATCCCGTATAATATTAAGCATGGTCTGGTATGTGGATACATATACACGCCTGTCTTTGGATATTTCTTTTTCTCCCGTTTTTGGCCAGCGCGGTTCATTTGGCAGGTGCTCTTTAAAAGCAAGCAGTGCCTGTTCCTGCAGGGCTATTCTGTCCACTAAAAACAGGGTTCTTTCCACCCAGCCTGATTTCATGAGAGCATCCACAAGGGCAATGCAGGTCCTTGTCTTGCCTGTCCCCGTTGCCATAACCAGGAGAAAATCCCTTTGTTTTTTATGAATACCTTCCATTACCGCCCTGATTGAACGTATCTGATAATCCCTGCCCGCTATATTTGTGTTTATCATCTCATCGGCAAGTTCTTTTTTATAATCACGGATATGCATCATGCGTTCAAGGTCATCACGCGTAGGGTAGCCTGCCACTTTACGCGGCGGGTAGTTGCCTATATCCCAGAAGTAAATTTCCAGCCCATTTGTATAAAAACAAAAAGGCAGCCTGCCGCCATTTTGCCTGACGATATTTTCACAGTATTGTTTTGCC
>JAEWLZ010000079.1 GCA_023457295.1 Cyanobacteria bacterium OH_PDB_112 | reverse complement strand
ATTTCAGCCAATCCCGCTTTTGGACCTGAACTCATCAATCTTAAATCATTTGAAATTTTTATAATATTTGTCGCATGAGCTTTTAAAATCCCTGAAACCTCGGCAAAAACGTCCCAATTTTGAGTATTTTCAACAAGATTTTCCGCCCTTGCAAGCCCTATTCCTGTTAATTCACGAAGATGTTCTATCACTCCGAAAATAAACTTGCGTGGCGCAGAAATCCCGGTACCTATTGCCGTTCCGCCAATATTGACAACTCTGAGTCGCTCCTCGCATTTATAAATTCTCCACCTGTCACGCGCGACAGCTTCAGCATAGGCAGAAAATTCTTTACCAAGCGTCACAAGCACCGCATCCATAAGCTGTGTCCTACCCACCTTTACGATGTGCGCAAATTCTTTTTCTTTATTTTCAAAACTTTCCTGAAGTGAAATAACATTTTTTTCAAGCTTGTGCAAAAGCAATATCGAAGATACTTTAAGTGCCGTAGGGTAAACATCGTTTGTCGATTGATACAAATTCACATCTTCAATAGGATCGATAATATCGTATCTGCCTTTTTCATATCCTAAAATTTCAAGAGCACGATTCGCTATAACCTCATTCACATTCATATTGAGCGAAGTTCCAGCCCCGCCCTGCATAGGGTCTACTACAATCTGCTCATCAAGTTTACCGTCTATAAGGTCATCACAGGCTGAAATTATGGCTTTTATTTTAGAGTCCTCAATCTTGCCAAGGTCTTTTATAGTAAGTGCGCAGGCTTTTTTTACATAACCGAAAGCTTTTATAAATTCGGGATGAATTTTATACGAAGAAAGCGCGAAATTTTCGACAGAACGGGCACTGTGGACTCCCCAAAGCGCATCTTGCGGAATATCTTTTTCGCCTAAAAAATCTTTTTCTTTTCTGTATGTCATTTTAGGATTGTCCTTTGCTTTCATCATAAATCTGCTTTGCAAGAGGGAAAGGCTCAAGCGCACGCTCAAAAATACCCAAAGAATAAGCGATTGCAAGTCCATAGTTTGTAATAGGCACACCTGCTTTTTTAGCTTTCATAATTCTTGATAAAATTTCACGCCTGTTTGTCATACACGCCCCGCAATGTACTATCAGATTATACTGCGATATGTCTTCGGGAAAATCGTGCCCGGCGTAATGCACGAAGTCCAGCTGTCCACCCGCATACTGCGTCAACCAGCGAGGGATTTTGACACGACCGATGTCATCTCCTATCGCATGATGTGTACAAGATTCACAAATCAAAACCTTATCTCCGGGTTTCAAATTTTCGATTGCCGTGGCTCCACGAACAAATTCGTTAAGTTCGCCCTTAAATCTCGCAAAAAGTATCGAAAATGATGTGAGTTTAACATTTTTAGGCACATCCGCAGAAACTTTCAAAAATGCTTGAGAATCTGTGATAACAAGATGAGGAGGGGTTTTCAGTCTATCGATAGCTTCTTTAAGCTCCCGCTCTTTAACCACCATTATCATCGAATCATTATCCAATAAATCCCGAATAGTTTGCACCTGCGGCAAAATCAAACGCCCCTTTGGTGCTTCCAAATCAATCGGTACAACCAAAATAGCGAGTTCTCCTGCGGGAACCAAATCCGCAACAATAGCAGGCGGATTTATAAATTCATCGGGTGCAAGGTCTATCATTTTTTGTTTGAGCGCATCAATTCCGTCGCCTTTCTGCGCAGAAGTCACAACATAAGGCACTTCAAGCTCTGTGATTTTTTGCAAATCCTCATCAGAAATCTGCCCCAAATCAGACTTATTCAAAACCGCTATAATAGGTATATTTCGGTTTTTAAATTCTTCATAAAGTTCAAATTCAAACCCACCCCAGCCTAATTGGTCAGACACAATCAATGCAAGATCAATACGGTCAAACATTTTAACTGTTTTTTGAATTCGCATCTCACCGAGCTTGCCTTCATCATCTATGCCTGCTGTGTCGACAAAAAGCACAGGACCAAGTGGCAAAAGCTCCATAGCTTTTTCGACTGGGTCTGTTGTTGTTCCAGCAATATCAGACACAATGGATATATTTTGTTTGGTCAAAGCATTGATAATATTAGATTTTCCGACATTTCTTCTGCCAAAAATCCCTATATGGAGCCGCATTCCTCGAGGTGTATTTTGCATTATTTTTTCCTTTAGTCTAAAACACTATAATTTTAGACTATTTATAGTGTTTTGTGAAATTTATTCATATTTTCTTAATTAAAAGCTTTATTTGGCGTCAGAATTATTTGATGAAGAATTTTTTTGTTTTAAAAGCATTAAGGCTCCTACAAGAATAACGGCAATTGTTGCTCCAGCAATTATAAAAGGGGTATATTTGTTTTTTGTTTTTTCAATTGTTTTTGAAGATTCTTGGGGCTTAAAAGCTTTATTGGCTTCTTCTTTTGTCAACACACCTTTTTCTGAAAGAATATCACGGAATTTTACTATCGAATTATAAAGCTCGGGATGAGTTTTGTCATATCCTTTTGCTTTAAATATTTTTTCATAAGAATCCATTTTATTGAAACCGTAGCCTTCTTGAACAGCTTGGTGGTATTCTTTTTCAAATTTGTCTGATATTTTGTAGCTGTAATCTGTTGATTTTGCATCATAATGAGAATTAAATCTTTCTTTTCGACCAAAAACATCCATATAAAATACCATACTGTTTTTTGCCATAAAAGGTTCTGCAAACTTTGCTTTTACGAATTCAAGAGGATTTTCAGCAAGTTTTTTTGCATCAAGTTTTAATATATCTGCTAAAATAGGAATTTGTTGTTTTTTTTGCCAAGACCAGTGTTCCATATTTTCTTTACCCATAGGATCTGACAATTCTGCAAGTTGTCGTAAAGGAATGCCATCATGATTTCCGGGTCCTATAATAAATCTGTCAGAATCAAACCTTCTCGTAAAAGCTTCATTCGAACCCCATCCACCAAAATCGGTATTCATGTATAAAGAAGTATAAATTTTTACTCTATTTTGCAACGGAGGTATTATATGCGGAGTATTTTCAAAAGCATCAAAATCATTACGGTCCGCTTCAAATTCGTGGATAATATTTTTCAAGTCGAAATCTTTTCCTTTGATTTCTTTTACTGTTTGGTCAATCATATCCAAAACATGACTTCCCATATTTAGAACAGTTTCATTTTTTTCTTTGCCTATTAACAGCTTAGGTTTAGCATAAATCCAACTCGCATCAAGTCTTATACCGTCATATCTTTTAGCATAAAGACCAATTTTTCGTTTTAAAAGCTTGGCACTTGCTGAATTTTCATCTTTAATGGTATCAAAATCAAGAGCTTTGAATTTCCAATGTATTATTTCGTTTTTAAATGCTTTCGGATTTGCCCAAACTTCATCATGATAGAATCCTATCGGGCAATCCCCAAATAATTTCATTCCTTTTTCATTTAATTTTTTTCTGCCGATTGCCAAATGTTCATCAGCTAAAAATTGTTTGAATTTATAATATTCTATTTCTTTTGAATTGTTAGTTTTTATATCATCAATCCTTTTTTTACGAATTTTTTCATCAAAATCAGGATTGTATAAATTTTTATCGATTTCATCATTCCAATTCGGAGGGAAATCTTGATTATGTTTGTGTTTAAGAACTTCGTATAATCCTTTAGGCTCAAGCCAATCATCATTTTCTTTTTTGTAGGATTCAAAACGATTTTTAATTTCTGTTACTTTAGTGCTATTTGAGGTTTCAAATTTGTCATACGCTTTTCTTAAAGCAATTTCAAAAGGCGAATTATCTTTTACTATATTTTTAAAATTGACGATAGTTTCATTATTTACAGAAGGTTTTTCTACATCTGAAAGATTTAAGTTGTCAATCAAACTTTGTGTTGTATTTTCTTTTACAATATTTTCGATATCTTTTGATTCAAGAATTGAGTCATATTCAGGAGTTGTTAAAAGTTTTGGATAAATTATATGATTCCCTAAAGAAAGTGATGGCGCAGAATAAGGACGATATACTCCTTTTCTGTTGGGTGATTCACTCAATTGTCCTTGAGGCAAAACTTCAACGGTATTTATGCCCAAATAATTTTTCATAAGCTCAAAAAATCTTATAGATTCTTCTGATGCAAGGTGACCTGTACCTGTATTTTCTGCTGGATTTTGAGGAAGACAAGGATCATGAATAATCAAAATAGATTTATCTTTTGGTCCTGTTATATTGGCAGCTTTTTTGTCGACTTCGATAAATTCCTTTTCCTCGTCAGAATTTAGAGCTCTTTTGAAGTTTATGCAGGATGTAATTCCAACTCTGGCTAACACTACATGACCTTTAATTTAACACTACTCAAATATATAACCGGACAGATTTTTTTTTGATACTTATAAATAAAATTTGAAACATTTATTTACAATTACAAAATAAAAAACCGCCCATAAGGCGGTATAAGTTTAAACCTCTATAATCTCCAAATCTTTCAAACCTTAGGTGCTGAAGGGATATCATCAACATCAAGGTTTAAATCCATATCGGGGGCTGCCTCTTTCGAAGTCTCTTCTGGTTTCTTCGTTTTATAATTTATTAAATCTGATATTTTTTTAGTAACAATATTTTTATTATTACCGAATAAATTAACAGCATTGCTGCTATC
>JAEWLZ010000078.1 GCA_023457295.1 Cyanobacteria bacterium OH_PDB_112 | reverse complement strand
CTAAATCATTAATTTCAATATGACGAGTTTCAAGCGAATCCAGGCTTTTACCTATTTTTTCAATTTGAGGTTCAGCTTCTTTTAAAAACTCTTTTTTCGCTTCTATATTTTTGTCGGCATCATCTCTATTTTTGATTACGTTGTCGTATTCTATTTTCTTTTTATTAAGTTCGTTCATCGCCCCTGAATAGTATTGGCGGATTTTTTCGTGCTTTTCTTCAAGTTCGTTTCGAGTGTTTTCAAGTCCTTTATGTTTATTTTCAAATTCTGCAAGACGCGACTTGTAAGTTTCAAGTTCATCATCTTCATTTTGGCTGAATTTGAGAGGGTTTTTAGAACTTGAACCGCCGGTCATAAGCCCTGTTTTTTCAACAATAGAACCATCAAGAGTTACCATGCGATACTTACCGAAAAGACGACGAGCAACCTGCATATCTTCTACCACAAGGGTATCGCCTAAAGCATGATAAAAAGCATCATCGTAAATATCATCATATTCAATTAAATCTATCGCATAATCAATAACACCATTTTCCTTAGGCAAATGAAGCGTATCAGGGGCTTTTTTGATTTTATTCAAAGGTAAAAACGAAGCTCTTCCCGCATTTGCGGATTTTAAGATTTCGATTGCAACTGATGCGACCTCATCAGAATCCACAACAATATAACGCATGCGAGAGCCCATAGCGACTTCGAGTGCGAGTGAGTATTTTTTATCAACTTTGCCGAGTTTAGCAAGCGGAGCATGAATTCCGCCCAAGCCTGAATTAAGGACTGTTTCGATTGCACGACCAAAATTTGCATCTTCAAAAGCCTGTTTTTGGGCTTCGAGGTTTTGGATTTTGCGATAGGCGAGGTTTATATTGTAATTTGAGTCGGTAATTTCGTTTTTAACGGTATCTATTTCAACCATAACCTTCTTTTGAGCTGATTCAAAATCTATAAGTTCTTTTTGAAGCTCTTCTATTTGAACTTTTAAAGTATCTTCGTTTGAATCAAACATTTTTTTGGACTCTTCCAATTGTTCCAAAATCTCTTTAGCATCAGATATATCACGACGTAAAGATGAAAGCTTTTCTTCAAGAGGAAGCTTTTCTTTAATGATTGCATTCTCATCATCATGCGCTTTTTCAAGCTGACGGCGAAGGTTGTTGCGATTTTCGACATGTTCATTGGTGCTTTGATTTATGTTTGTAACCTGCGATAAAACCCTTTGAAGTTCTGCTTTTTCACGCAAAATGTTTTCTTCGATGATTTTGATTTCATCTTTTTTGCCATCGATTTTTATTAGAGTGTCGTCGATTTTTTGTTTTAGATTTTCAATATTTTCATTTGAGCTGACAGAAGCGAGCTTATTGTCCTCAATTTGCTTGTCGCAGAAGGCTATAGAGTCTTTTTTGCGCGAAATCTCTCCCTTCAGCGCTTCTGCGTGTTTTTTGATTTCTATCTGCTCGGCTTCGCCTTTGAGCTTGACCTGCGCTGAAACATCATCGAGGTCGGCTTGTGTTTTTTCAAGGTCTTTTATAAGTTTCTTGAGTGTTTCCTGCTCGGTTTTGCGCTGTTTGTCAGCCTCCAAAATGCTTTCGTGCAGGCGTTCCATTGAGTTTTTGATATCAAAATATTTTACGACCGAAATTTTACTTTCAAGCTCTATTTTTTCATCTTTGAGTTTTTTGTATTTGAGTGCTTCTTTTCTCTCGACTTCAAGCTGCTCTAAGCGAGCTTCGATTTCGTTTAGGATGATTGTAGATTTTTCAACACGTGTTTCTACCATTTCAAGTTCACGTGTGGCCTGTTCTATTTTGCGGTCAAAATCGGCGACACCCGCAATTTCATCGATAATTTTGCGTCTTTCATTAGGAGAAGTATTGGTAATGCCTGTTACATCCCCCTGCATAATTACGTTATAGCTGTTGGGCGAAATATTATACTTGGAAAGCAAGTCGTGAATTTCTGAGAGTGTAGAGTTTTTGCCGTTGAGTGAATAAGAACTTATGAAATTTCCCGCCCCCGCCTTTTTGATTTTTCGAGCAACCACAATGGGGTCATCATCGCCTATGGGGGCGAAAGTTATTTTGACCATAGCTTCATTTTTTGCGGTATGAGTGCTTATAAGATGGAAGAGTTTTTCTGCTCGAAGAGTGCGTGAAGAAGACAGCCCAAGTGCAAACAGCACGCTGTCTATGATGTTACTTTTGCCTGAACCGTTGGGCCCTGATATCGTCGTAAATCCGTCTAAAAATGGAATCGTGACTTTGTTGGCAAAAGATTTGAAATTATCTATTTCAATCTCTTTTATATACATTTTGGTCGACTCAAATGGAAAAAATTCACACTCTCTTGATAATAAACACTCCTAACTATTACACTATATGTTGAATACTGATGTCAAGAACTTTGATTTAATTTAAATAAGATGAGGTATCTGAATTATTATTTTGGGTTACTTTTATTAAAAGTTTGCAAAATATATTCCCTATAACTATGTAATTTCAATAACTTTTCGGGAGCAGGGTTTGCATTTATTTCTTTATCAAGTTCTAGTATTAAATTTTCACATATATCCTTTCTGAATTTTTGGTAATCAGCATCAGCAGGATTTATTTGTATGGCTTTATTGATATCATCAAAAGCCGCTTTCGGGTTTTTGGCTTCATAATGCAAAATCGCCCTGTTATAAAGAGCCAATGGGTTATCAGGGGAAATATTTTCAATAACTTTTGTATAATAGCTTAGTGCTTTATCATATTCTTTCATTTTTTTATGAGTCAAGCCAAGTTCAATATACGGGACAGGATTTGTAGGATCGAACTTGATAGACTCGGCAAAATCATTCAAAGCTTCTGTATAGCAACCCAACTTCCTGTACTCAAGACCTCTGTCATGATAACTGCGAACATTGGGGTTTTTTTCTATTTCTTTATCAAGCTTTTTTATAACTTCATTTTTGATTGAATTCAACTTAGATGTTGCTGACTTTGAACTTCCGGAGATTTCTTTGGGAGCTTTTTTATATTTGTACAAAATAATCCCTCCTGCTATCAACAATCCTGCAGAAATAAGGATTTTGCCCCAATTCTCTTCCCAAAAAGACTTTTTAGGCTGATTTTGATAAACAAATTGGTCATTACTTTGTCCAAAATTGATTTTAGCCTCTTTTTTTATCACAGGCTGAGAATTTTTAGGATAAAAATTTATATTTGAAACCGCTTCTAACATTAACAAAAACCCTTAAAATTTGTTTGTACTTTTCTTAAAACAAAAAACCCAAAAAATTGCCAAATAAATCGGTCTTTGTAACAAAAATTGAATAATAATAGTCTTTCCAAACTTTCACAATCATAATTTTTTGTAAAAATTAAACCTTTCTACGGGCTTCTATGATAAAATTGATTTTGGAATACAAAAAAAGGTTATAAAAATGTCAGAAGTTTATAAAGCAAAGTGGATTTTGCCTGCCAATCAGGAGGTTTTGGAAGATAAAGCCATTATTGTAAAAGAGGGTAAAATACAAGATATAATTGACGGCGATAAAATTGCCGAATATTTTAACGGTGAAGAATACGAATTTTACGATTACGGAAACGCTATTTTAACTCCGGGCTTTATAAATCTTCATGCGCATCTTCAATATACCGATATTCCGACTTATCGTCCTTGGAACAAAAATACCTTTATTAAAAGGATTTTATTAACTTTAAAAAAGTTCTTTTTAGTCGGATATCTTCCACCTGAAAGATTTATGAATCGAATGATAAATCTTTTTAAAGAATATTCTTGCTGGAGCAAAAAAGACCGTATAAATTCATTCAAAAAAGGTCTTGAAATGTCTATTTTGTCAGGAACAACAACCATAGCACAAGTTTCTGCCGAAAAAGAATTTTTTGATATTTTAAACAACATTCCGCTTAAAACTTATATATTTATTGAACTTTTTGCAGATTCAAAAAATTCCAGCAAAAGAGAATTCAAAAAACTCAGAAAACAAGTCAACAAATTTTTGAAAAGAAAAAAAGAAAATACATTCCTAGGAATGGCTCCGCATTCTTTATACGGTGTTCATACAAGATTATGGAAAGTCATCGCAAAATTTTCACGCAAACACCATGCCCTTTTGCAGACAAATCTCGGAGAATGCCAAGAAGAACTTGATTGGCTCAAAACAGGCGTTTCCGATATTAATTCTTTTCACAAATTTATCGGTTTTCAAAATATGAAACCTGAAAAAACAGGCCTTACTCCTGTTGGATATTTGCAAGAATTTGATACTATGCGCGACAATTTTATCGCAGTGCATGTAAATCAACTTTATGAAACAGAACTTGAAACTCTTTCAAATCTAGGTGCGAGTGTTGTACACTGTCCAAGAAGTAATCAATTTAATCACAAGAAAACAGCGAATATTTTCAATTTGCTTAAATATTTCCCCGGAAAAGTCGCATTTGGAACAGACAGTTTGGTAAGCAATAAAGATTTAAATATTTTAAATGAAGCGAAATATGTAAGAAACATGAAAAAAGGAATTGATGACTTAAAATTCCTTGATATGATGACCATAAATGCTGCAAGAATTCTCAAGCTCGATAATAAAATCGGAAGTATAGAACAAGGTAAAGACGCTGACTTTTTGATTTTTAAACTCGAAGATGATGAAACTTACAAAAATCTATTTGATAAGACTCTTCCCGATTATGTATTTTCAGCGGGCGAAGTAGTCGCTAAACACAATAACTTGCTTCTAAAATTAAATTAGGTATTAAATATGAAAATTTTTGTAATTTCACCTGCAAGTATAATAGGCGAGATGATTATAAAAGGTATCGCCAGAGGCTTTGAAACCCTTGGGGCTGATGTTCTTTTGTATGATGCCAGAGAAATCGATAGAGAAAAAGTGAAGGCTTTTGCGCCCGATTGTATGTTTACGATGGGATATTTTAATATGATGACAGAAGGAGTCGAAGATTTTGTTAAAAATCTTGATATTCCTTGCGTGCATTATTTTATTGATGACCCTAAAGGCGTTTTTGCGCATGGCGGAAAAGAAGAATTGTTGGATAAATTTAATTCTCAAAAAAATACAATTGTATTCAGT
>JAEWLZ010000077.1 GCA_023457295.1 Cyanobacteria bacterium OH_PDB_112 | reverse complement strand
TATACCGTTTCTGTTCGTCAGTACCGGATTTTGCAGTCTCGCTTCCTTCACTGCTGTCGTCACCAACAACCAGCTTGCGACTTGCTAATGCTTCGGGCACGACCCCGTGCATAAGGGACTTGCACCCTCTGGAAAAATACACCTGCTTTAAGCACAGTTTAACCAAAATTATTTGTAATTTTGAAATTTTACTGTTGCTTACAGCAGGTGCGCTCTGCTCATGCAGGGCGCACACAAAAGCTATACGTAATGCGGGTTTGAGTGCTAAATTGAAAGTAAATGAATATTAACAAAAATATCGGTAAGTGGACAGTGAAGTGCTTTTTAATCCCGCACTACGCATAGCCAAAACGTTAACTGGCATATATTACAAATGAGAAAAGACAATGAAAACAGCTGAAGAAAGTCTATCTACAAATCCCAGGCTCATTAGTAGTCTGCTAACTAAGTATAAAAACACCTTTTATGCTTTTAAAGAATTAATAAATAATTCTCTTCAAGCGAAAGCCAAAAACATTCACATTACTATAAATTATACCGAGGCTATTTCTGTCAAATCTGGGATAGGAAAAATTGTACTCCGTGATGACGGCTACGGAGTATCTTATTCAGATTTTAAAGAAAAAATATTGCAAATAGGAACTCAGGTCAAAGAAAATGGTCAGGGAATAGGCAGATTTAGTTCTTTTCAAATCGGTCAATTAATGAAAATTGAGACCGTAGCTTTTGACGAAAATATTAAAAAGTATAGTAAAACAATCTTCGGTATAGATACCTTAGACCTTACCGAAAACGAATTAGAAAACATTAAGCTTAAAATAGACTATGAATATTTAGAAGGGGAAAATCTCAATACATATTACCAAGTTGAAATTGAAAACCTACACCATAACATTCAGGACAAGGTCAATAAAAAAAACAGATTAACAGATGATTTCTTAGAAAAAAATATTTTTCAAAGTCTTTTCGAAAATTATCCATTTGAAATTTTCAATGATAAAATTAACTTTTATATTAATGAAAGTAAGCTAGAAAAAGCTGATTTTATCGTAAATCAACCAATTTTTAAAGAAGTAATATACACTGATAAAAAAGGAAAGGAGCATTCCATAAATTTTCAATTTTACAACCTAAGATTTGGCCTTAATAAGGTTAAAGTATTTTTTAGAACAGAAAATTCTGGAATTAAATCGGTCGCACACGAATTCACCTACTCATCTGACTGGTACACAAGTGACTTAGGAACTTGGTTCATATATCTAGATTCCGATTTCTTTGACATTGACCTTTTTCGCAACTTAGAGTTGGATACTTTAGGAGAGGAAGAAATTAAGAACCTTAAAGAAAAAATAAAGGAAACAATAAACGACTTCTTCAAAGCACGAAACAAACGCTTCGAGAAATTTGTACAATCCTTAGAGAAGGACAAGTATTACCCTTATAGTTCATCGGAACCAGCTTCTAAAACCCAAGAAGTTATTTTCAAAAAGGCAGCATATCTAATTGAAGACCAGCATCACTTGTTAAAAAAAGATGATAAGGTAAGAGACTTTCTTTATCCATTACTTGATAAAACAATCAGTAATGGAGATATAAGATACATTTTTCAAAAAATACTTAAGCTTGACGATGAAACTATAAAGGAATTCAATACCTTATTAAATCGAACTAATCTGGAAGACGTAATTCATTTTGCCAGTCAAGTATCTGAAAAAATTGAGTTCCTAAACTTTTTACACGAAATTATCTATGGCGATATTTCTAAACATCTCAAAGAAAGAAGTCAATTACATAAGATTATTGAAAATCAGTTATGGTTATTTGGCGAAAATTACAACGGAACACCTGCATTGTGGTCTGATAAAAAAATTGGTAATATTTTAGATGAGATCCACGAAAAGCATCTTAATTATAAGCCTGCGAAGGAAGATGATAATCTAATAGAAACAGAAGGCAAACTTGACGACATTACAGACCTATTCTTCTACAATGAAAAAATTACGGATAGCGATGAAAGAGAAATTATGATTGTAGAATTAAAAGCGCCAAATTGTGGCATAAGCCAAAAGGAAATAAATCAAATTGATAGGTATGCTTATACTATTGAGGAAAATTCTGCTTTGCCATCCAATAAGGTAAAATATAAACTGATTTTAATTTCTTCTAAACTAACAAAATTTGGTAAATCAAAAGTTAGCTCTGGTAGGGAAGCATATCCTAAAATTCCTTTTCTATACGACAAAAAATCAGAGAAAAACATTGAAGTTTATGTTATGGAATGGTCGGAATTAATAGAACTTAATAAAAGGAAACTTGGCTACTTACATAATAAATTAAAAGTCAAAGACATTTCTGTTAAAGACAAATTTGAAGAAGAATATGAAGATTTAATTAATGAAAAATTAAGGTCTCAACTAAGGTTAGTAAAATGAAATACGCCAGTTAACAGCTCGTTAAGCAAAAGCGGCAGGAAACGGCTTCGATTGAAAGTTTTTAGTAAATTTAAAGTTCCGTCTTCGGTTGAAGTTCTGTGCTAAAAGTGCCGCCTTCGCCAAGCGAGTCAGACGTTAGTGGTCAGGAAAGGATAGGCTTCTCTCCATAAAAAAACAATAATTCTTATTTTGCTCTTGTTTTTCCGTAACACTTCGTTCCGTCAGGTGATAAATAAAAATCGAATGTTTCTTCAACACTCTTTCCTCCAAGAGTGATTGAGTATTTAGGGTCTGCTGAATAATAGATATTTATTCTGAAAATCAGCAAATTAAACGATATAAAATTTGTATAA
>JAEWLZ010000076.1 GCA_023457295.1 Cyanobacteria bacterium OH_PDB_112 | reverse complement strand
CATCCAGATACCGCACGCGCTGGTTATCCTCAATGGCCAGGCAGCAGGACTCGCCGCATTGTTGGGACAGCTTTTGCAGGTAGGCGTGCGCCACATTGCGGATGCTGAAGTGATCGGCCACCATCTGGCCGATTAGCGTAAAGCGCATGGTGAGGCCGTAGCGCTTCATTTCGGAATCTTCCTGGTAGGCGTATCCGCAATCGATCAGGGTGGTGAGCATGCGCAGCACCGTGCTCAGCGGCATATCCACCCCTTCGGCCACCTGGGAAAGCCGCAAGGGTTCTGGCGCGCGCGCAAGCGTTTCGATGATGCGCAGCGTTTTTTCCACGGATTGATTGTTCTTGGTCAACTTTTCCATTCTCTGCTCCCCATTCTATTGGTTAGAAACCATTATACCACACGTTTTCGGAAAATGAAACGACGTTGCACAAATTTTCGAAGCGAGAGAACGGATGTGGGCGATATTCGTCAAAAAAAGTACAAAAAATTCCGGACGAAGGCTTGAAAATCGGATTTGGACGTGCTATACTGTACATATTGAAACGAGATTTCACATAGTGAAATCAGAATGGCGCCTACTTCCGGTCAGGAAGGATTGATCCCTTTGTTTTGGAAGGAACTCACCACCGGCATTTACCCCTGGGATATTCACGACGAGGGCATGGAAACCATTCTGGACAACCTGCAAGGGCTCGCGGGCAACAACGCCGCCTATATGCTGGCACTGATGCACCACGAGAAGCGCCCGCTGCACACCAACGTATATCCGCACAACCCGGTGCGCACCCGCTACCTGGCGGAGGATAGCCGCTGCTACTTTACCATTCACCCTGAGGAGTACCGCGCGAGCCGCATCAAGCCCCTGCAAAGCGACCGGGATTTTCTGCGCGGCACCGATTGGCTGGAGGTATTCATCCGGGCGCTGCGGAAGCGCGGCATGCAAACTGGCGCGGAAATCTCCCATACCCCGCTGGACAGCGGCCGTGGGCAGACGGAGTTTTCGGATTGCCTGCAGCGCAACGTGTACGGCAATCCGCCAGAGTACGGCCGGTTTACCTTCCAGCAGATGTGCTGGAACAGCCCCGATGCGCGCGAATACGTGTGCTCGCTGGCACGGGATCTGGTGCGGCACTATGATCTGGATATGCTTCAAACCTGTTCCTTCCTTTATAACCCGGGACGATTGGATTTGCATCCATTTCTGGGCGTGGTGCTGGGTGGCTGTTTTTGCGACAACTGCCGCCGGGAGGCCGAAAAGCAGGGGTTGGATTTTGAAGCGATGAAGCGCGCCGCACGCTTTTGGGCCGATATTCTGCTGAGCGAGAATACGGAAAGCCAGGGGCTTGCCTTTGAAACGGATGCGCAGCCAAGCGTGACGCGCTCTACCGAAGACTTGTTGGAACGGGGCGAGGCGCGGCTGCTGCTCAAGCAGGGGAATTCCACCAGCACCATGTTTTTGCTGGAGCAGCCGGCGCTGTATGAATGGCTGCAGTTCCGCTGCCGCACGGTGACGCGCTACTTCCGGGAGCTGTCCGGGGCGATCCACCAGGCGAACCCGAAGGTCGATTTCCGTTTTAACACCTGCTGGCAGGAGCAGGAGCTCATCGGCCAGAACCTTCGCGAAATCGCCCCCTATGTGGACTCCGTGCGCATGATGGATTACTCCGAACAATACGGCGACCCCGCGCGCATGGCCAACAAAGGGCCTTGGCTGGCGAATGTGCGCCGTCAGGTTGGGTGGGATAAGCCGATTATCGCGGGCATTGCGCCGCGCGCCAAGGCGACGCCGGAGCTCATCAAACAGGGCATCCGCACGGTGGCGCTGGGCGGTGCCGATGGTTTGAGCTATGGATTTTATGATGGCGCCAGCTACGCAAACCTGCGCGCGATCCGTGAAGGGATGGCGGAGGTCGGGGCGGAGCTTCACCCCACCCATTGCGCCTGCCATGGGAAAGAGGAGGGTTGCTCATGCTGACGCGCACAGCGCTGGATTCCCTGATTCCCCGCGAGCCGCAGCATTATGATGTGCTGGTGGCGGGCGCTGGCCCCGCGGGCTTTGGCGCGGCGTTGGCCGCCGCGACGCTGGGCGCGCGCACCCTGCTGTTGGAAAAACGCGGCTTTCCGGGCGGCGTGGCCAGCACCTCGCTGTGGATGCCGATCAACCGCCTCAAGCTCAACGGCGGTAGCCGTGGCGGCGTGCATCAGATGCTGGTCAGCCAGTTGGAGGCCATGGGGTCGGATGCTTATCGCGAGGGCAAAACGACCTGGACCGATGGAGATGGCCTGCACGTGCACCCGGATTATCTGCAGCTGGCCATGCTGACGCTGCTGGAGAACGCGGGCTGTCACTATCGGCTGTACAGCCCGGTGGTGGGCGCACGCACGGAACACGGCGTGCTGACCCATGCACTGGTGGGCACCGCCGGAGAGCCGCAGGCGTTCAGCGCGGATGTGTTGATTGACTGCACGGGCGACGGGGTGCTCAGCTACCACGCGGGAGCACAAACGGAAACCGGGCGCGAAGAGGACGGCATCATGATGCCAATCACACTGGGCTTTGCGCTGGGGAATGTGCAGGAAGAGGAACTCTTCGCCTTCTACAACCAGCAGGAAACCGAGCTGAGCATGGCAGAAGTGGTGCG
>JAEWLZ010000075.1 GCA_023457295.1 Cyanobacteria bacterium OH_PDB_112 | reverse complement strand
GTGTCACTTATTTGATTTGTTCCCCTGTAAGTAAAATTCCACATCGGATACAAATCAGTACCGACACTTTTCCAAGAAGAACCCCTGGGAGTTCCAAAACCTTCATTGGAATAATACGTTTCTCCTTTTACCGCCCCTTCACTTCCATATACTGCGCTTACCGCATAAAAATACTTTTTATTTTGGTCCAACGGCTTATCTGCGCCGGTGTCCGTATAACTTAACGAATTGCCGGGTAAATATTTTAATTTTTCATAACCGGCATTTTTAAGGCCGGCATTATTGTCATATTCACCCCTGTAAACATTGTATCCCATAATTTCATAATCTTCGCCGTTTTCCCCCGGTTTCCACGAAAGCATTATGTTGTTTGGCCTTGAAACAACTTCCAATCCAACCGGCCTTTTTACAGGAATATATTCTTTACCAATTGTACTCTTTAACAGTATTGCCGAGTTATCTAATTTTATAATTTCTTTATTAAATTCGTACGCAAAAGCGCCGCCAAGCCAGAGAGTGTTTTTATCAGCTACAACAAAAGTATAATTCCAGTTAAAATCCGGCCACGGAATTGTCTCGTCCCATATTTTTGTATTATGATTCCATTGAAAAAGTTTTCCGCCCCCCGCTGCTATCCAACCCGTATCTTTATCTTTCATATAAATACAATTCATCGTAACGTTGCTTGGCCATACCTTTGAATAAGAAAAATCCCAAACAGTGCCGTTATAAAATCCAATAATACCGTTCCGCCCAAGAACCCATCCTGTGCCGTCAGAAAAAAAGTGACAATCCGTAAGTATGGAATAATAATCTGTATCAGAATTTATCTGTGTCCAATTTGCCAAATCATTTACCGCATTATTTCTATAAACTCTTTTATATGTTGATAAAATATAATACAATCCATCTTCACCGATTTTAATTTTAGTTAACTGGGTACCAAACGAATGTATGGGAGGACTGATATTGTAGTTTTCATCAACACCATATATATTGCCGTCAGTACCTACCGTAAAACCTTTATATGGATATGCAGTTTCATATATATTAAGAGCCACGTCCATTGAAAATTGGTCATCAGGTATTCTACTATTAATTTTTATCAACTCAGTATATTTAGAGTAGTTTTTTATCGTTCCCCTTTTGTCCCAATATCCCAAAGGTCCAAGAATATGCTTATCCAAACCGACTACAAAACGGGATTTCGGAACACAAATATCATAATCAAAGAACCCGTCATCACCCGGATCAATACCTGACCTATAACCAACAATATTATCCGGTAAAATTTTCGCCTCTTTAAGTGCTACAAATTCAAATTCTTTGCCGTTGTATCTCATGACATCGTCATATAAATTGTACGGATAAACATCCTTTAATTTTACGTTCTTATTAGTCCTATTAAATTTAAATTTATTAACATTCCCGCCACGAAACCAAATTTCCGTATCACTTACCTTATAAACCCCATCCGCCCAGAAATTATTAACCTTTTCCCATCCAATATGAATTGGTTTTTCATATTGGTATTCCGGCCCAATATTGCCTACATTATCTACCCCTCTGCATTTAATATACACAATATTATTATTTCCATATTCCGCCCCATCAGTGTCTTTTAGATAGAACGATGGGGCCTCTATAAAAACATCTCTCCACTCACTCCAGTCATTCCCATTGCCAGCACAATATTGGAATTTATTAACACCACAACCCTTCGCATTGTCATATCCATATAATGTAAAAATCGTTTTTGACGTTGCATTTATAGTACCATTAACAACCGAAGATTGTAGAACATTATATTTAACCTGGCTAACTACAGGTCCCACAGTATCATATCTAACTTCTATTCTTCTTGAACTTTCAGTGGAATATCCGCTATTTAAATCTTCTATACTGATAACAACATTATGCATTCCTTCATCAAATAAATTTCCATCTGATTTAATTGGAATATATTCAAAAGAATGTTCGCCGCTCGAGACAATCTGATTAATAATAATATTTTTTTGAAAATAATGTGACATATTGTTGCCTATAGCCATATTGCCCAACCACGGGAATGTCGAAAGCGGTAAAGATTTAGTAATGTCAAGTTGATTGTAGTCTTTTATATTTAGATTCCCGCCCGTTGGTACTACCTTAAATATAATATTAGTATCCGGTTGATAATACTTCTTAGTATCCGGTTGAAGCCAAATAATATCAGGTTCCATTCTTTGATACTCAATATGAGGCCCAAGAGTATATAATTTTATACTTTGATCTTCAGCAATTGCGCATTTTCCCGTTTTCCCGCAGATACCAACCGCCTTAACATTGCCAAATTGCATAGTATCCACGATTTGTGTCAAATCGCTATTAATTACTAAATGGCAACTTGGAATATTTTCATTATCTAGTGCAGCAGCAAAAATAGTGCCGCTTTTATCCACGTCTATCTTATTATAAGGCTTTTTTAAATCCTCTATTGTTTCTGATATATATTCAAAATCGTTATAATATCGTATAATTCTGTCGTTAAAAGAGTCGCACACATATATATCACCACTGTTTTTACATACAGCTATATCTGATAAATGCCCGTATTTATATTTGTCATTACCCCTGCCTTCACCAACACTTTTTATAAGAACACCCGAAGAATTAAATTTTCTAATCTTATTATTTTTTGAGTCAACTACATAAATGTTATTATATTGATCATAGCATACACCCCACGGCCTGTTTAGCACCCCCTGCCCTATCACCCTTGTCTGCTGTAATGTAATACCACTGGTGCTTGCATTCGCTACATATTCAACTAATCTGTCATTATAAGTGTCTGCAACTATCAACCTGTCAGATCCATTTGATGCCATTCCCATCGGGCTATTAAAATTATCTTCCTTTGTGTTAAATATTATCTGATCATCAAAAGGCCATTTGACATCACCGACAATATTCACCGTTTGTAAATCCATTGTCGCCCAGATAATCCTATTCCAACACCGATCAAGCGCAAAAAATGTTGGAATTTTTTTAAATTCATCAGAATTTATTTCAGCCGGGTCGTTATTTACCTTTAGCAAAGCAACATCTGATATACCACAAAACAATTTAGCGTTAATTTTATTAAAGTATTTATTATTATCTAGATATACATGTTCTCCATCGTGTTTCAATTCAGCCATACCCGCAAACAAACGAGAACATAAATAGAATGAAAATATTAAAATTAATACTACTTTAACTTTATTCTTCATAAACTTCTGATTCCTTAGTGATTTTATCATTTTTAATTGAGTAAATGACTTTCCCTTTTTTGCCTTTCTTTCTTGCATTAAATATTAATTTATCGTTCTCCATTTTAATACTATCCGTTCTATTAAATATAGGGCTGATAGGTTCGCCAAGTTTATCATTATTAATATCCCAAAGATAATAATTAAATTTATTTCCATCCTTAAGTAATATTTTCATATTTGTTTTATCATAATTAAACGCCGATATCATTTTATTCGGAATAACTTTCTTTTTTAGATTCAACAATTCTCCCGAACCATTGATTAAATAAAGATACTCATATCCTTGTATTAAAATAGAGTCATTATTGCCTGATTTTATTACCACTTCTATTGGATTTCTAGTTAAAGGCGTTTCAGGAATATCTTTCGCCGGTTTTTCAAAATCATATTCAGATATGTACCGTTTAATGATATTTAATTTTTTATTTTTAAATCTATAAACTACAATGGCATTACCTAAACCATAACTTTTCCCTTCAAGGTATTTCCATATTGATGTAACTAATATAATATTTTTGCAGTCTTTAGAGTCAATTACAAAAAATCTAGTAAAAGAATCTTGTATTTCATCTGACAAATTTAAATCATCTTCGCATTCTACAGGTTTATAATCCTCCCCTTCTTTATAGTATATTTTTAATTTTTCATGTATGTTTTTCATCAAAGAAATTAATTCATCCTGCCCATCGCAATCAAGATCACTATCCAAAAATATCCTATTTTCTTGTCTGAATTTATCATCAACTTCTGCACCTATAAAACCAGGGACTTTTAGCAGTACTACAAAACAAAATAATACAGTAATTATTGCTCTTTTCATCGTTTTATCCTCCCAAAATCAATATTTTGAAACGGTAAAACCGGATAACTTAAATAGAACGAGTAATAGCCCTGATGGTTACCCTCATATCCGGATAATGTGCAAGTTGTATTATCATTAAATATAGCATTAACATAATGATATCCCTGTAAACTATCTCCACCATCTTCCTGAAGAATTAATTCTATACTGTTATTATAATGATCGTTAAAATATGTTGCTTTCAATGACTCGCTTAGATTCCAAGGAATTGGTATCACGCGATCAAATGCTTGCCTGACCGCACCTTCACCCCTATTATACATTGCCATTGTAATTTTTAATCTATCGTACGTTGTTAAATC